>NZ_JARIXR010000070.1:0-6926 GCF_029269205.1 Pseudomonas sp. 1912-s
GCCCAGCTCCGGAACCATTGCCAGCAGCGAAAGTGCGAGCACATTGCCAACGCCCGATACCTCGCGCAGCAAATCATAATTGGCCTTCCAAGCCGGCGAAGCTTTGATCGCTTCGTGCAAGTCATCGTCTGTGCTTTTAAGGCGCTTTTGAAGCCAGACGATATGTGCCTTGATGTCCCGTCGAAGTGCCTTGAATACCGCCTGTTTCAGTCGAGACTCTTCCGCCACGATCATGTCGATGAGCTGGCGGCGTCGAGTCAGTAGATCCGCCAGTTCACGAGCGTGTTCATCTGGCATCTCCCGAATCTCGGGTTTGACCGCCTGGGCAAACTCAGCAATCACCTGGGCATCCAGAGCGTCGGTTTTCGCCAGCCTACCGGTCGCCTTGGCGAAATCACGAACCTGACGGGGATTGACAACAACAA
The DNA here is from genome assembly GCF_029269205.1 of Pseudomonas sp. 1912-s. Classification (NCBI taxonomy): domain Bacteria; kingdom Pseudomonadati; phylum Pseudomonadota; class Gammaproteobacteria; order Pseudomonadales; family Pseudomonadaceae; genus Pseudomonas; species Pseudomonas sp. 1912-s. The sequence continues at coordinate 426 of NZ_JARIXR010000070.1, forward strand.
CTGGTAATCCAGCAGCACAAAGCTCGGCAGCGGCAAGCCGCTCATATCCACCAGTTGCTTCCAGCACCACCAAAACCGGCTCCTGAGCCTTGAGATGTTTAGCTAAACGCTGGATATCTTCTTGAGTATTGAAAAACTGTTCGACTTGGCCAGTAGTGCTGACGAATGAGTCGAGCTTGTTTTTGGAAACATCAATTCCGACGAACGCAGAGTCATGGTCCATAGCGTTTTCCTCACGTCCAACCTTGCAGAATCGGGCTTTGCGCCCAGGCAACCGTTCGGACTAGTTTAGGAAGGAACCTGCTCCGACCCATGCTCACTCACGATCTCGAAATCAGAGGGCACTACGGTCTGAAGCAGGTGAAAACAATCTTACAAGGGCACACCGAGCATTAGCGAGGTGCCGAGTGGTGGGGCAAGAGCCTTTTGGTTACTTTTGGCTGGGCCGGCATTCCGGCTCCTTTCAAAAGTGACCCGCTGTAAGAGCGGAACCCATATCAGCCGTTACCCAAAAAACGGATATACACGCAAATCACCTTTCACGAGAAAGCACAAAGGGGACCCGAGGGTCCCCTTTAATTTGTCGTTGCGTGCTCTTTTTTTATTATTGAGGGGCGGTCTGTTGTTGTTTTTGGCAACCGTGGCCCTTTACCGCTGTTTTTGGCGACCCCCATCCGGGGTCAAGAGCAAACGTATTTTTTTGAGCGCTGATCTGCTTCTTCGCACGCGATCCAACCAGAGGGTAGCTACCTTGAGGTAGTTTTTTGTTCTTCTCTATCCGGTTGCGGGTTTCGGCTAGCCGTACCCTGCAAAGCACATCTTCTCCAAAAAAATCTGTTAGCTGCGTCTCTGCCGTGTTGTTTTTGTTATGTCAGAGTCGTTACGTCTTATTTTTATTAGGTTTGGTGCTTTTTATTCTTGTTATGCAATAGAGATAGCAGGAGCCGTGCCAACTTTATAAAGTCCTTTAAAATCAATGGTTTGATTTTTTGGTGGGAAATTTCTTTCAGGAAATGCGACAAAATATGTTCCCGTGTTACCCGATGTGTAGCCGCGAGGTAACACATCGTCACGGGAGCGGTACTCAGGTGGCGTTACGGGCTTTGGCCACGCGTGAACCGGTGGGGCGGCCCAGTACCGTACAGATCTGCTGGCCCGCCAGAATCAGCTTGTCCATGTCGATACCCGTCTCGATGCCCAGGCCATTGAGCAGGTACAACACATCTTCAGTGGCGACGTTACCGCTGGCACCCTTGGCATAGGGGCAGCCGCCGAGGCCCGCGATAGAGCTGTCGAATACCTGGATACCTTCCTCAAGGCTGGCGTAGATATTGGCGATGGCCTGGCCATAGGTGTCGTGAAAATGCCCGGCCAGTTTGTCCCGTGGCACCTGCGCGCCGACCACCTCGAACATCCGCCGGGTGGCGCCCGCCGTACCGGTGCCGATGGTGTCGCCCAGGGACACTTCATAGCAGCCCATCGCAAACAGCTCCCGGGCTACCGCCGCCACTTGCTCCGGCGCGACCTGGCCTTCGTACGGGCACCCCAACACGCACGACACATAACCCCGCACGCTCACGCCATGCTGCCGGGCCGCGTCCATGATCGGCGCGAAGCGCTCCAGGCTTTCGCGGATGGAGCAATTGACGTTGCGTTGGGAGAACGCCTCGGACGCTGCCGCAAACACCGCGACCTCCTTCACACCGGCGGCAAGGGCATCTTCAAAGCCGCGCAGGTTTGGCGCCAGCGCACCGTATATCACCCCGGGCTTGCGCTGGATCTGCGCAAACACGTCGGCGGACCCGGCCATTTGCGGCACCCACTTGGGCGACACAAAGCTGCCGACTTCGATGTAGCCCAGGCCGGCGGCGCTCAGGGCGTCCACCAATTGCACCTTGTCGGCGACGCTGATGGGTTGCGCTTCATTCTGCAGGCCGTCGCGGGGGCCGACTTCCACCAGGCGCACATGAGAGGGGAGGGACATGGCAGCTACCTTTTATGAATGGCCAACCTGGCTCTGAATGGTCTGTTCCAGCGCCTGGGTGCAACGCTCTTCGGCGGTGTCCAGTTCCAGTTTCATCTGTTCGATGTCCAGCAACTGTTGCTCCAGCTGTTCGCGGCGCTCGGCGATTTTCGCCAGCATGCTGTGCAGCTGTTTCTGATTGCCACTGGTGGGGTCGTAGAGTTCGATCAGCTCCCGGCATTCGGCCAGGGAGAACCCGATGCGTTTGCCCCGCAGGATGAGCTTCAGGCTGACCTTGTCCCGCGGCGAATAAATACGCTCCTGGCCCCGGCGTTCCGGGGACAGCAGGCCTTGTTCTTCATAAAAGCGAATGGCGCGGGTGGTGATATCGAGCTCGCGGGCGAGGTCGGAGATGCTGTAGGTCGTGCTCATGGGGGCGCTCAAGGAGTGTCTTGAGCGTTAAGCTAAAGGTTGCTTGACGTTAACGTCAAGCAACACATCACGCCTGCTGCTTATCCAGCTTCTTCTCATGAGCCGTCACCTGCTGGCACAACTCGATCATTTGCTCGCGCATCCAGCGGTTGGCGGGGTCCTGGTCAGTGCTTTCGTGCCAGTACAGGTGGGTTTCCACCATCGGCACATCGTTCACCGGCAGGTTGAACCAGTGCAGTTCATGGCGCCGGGCAAAGCGCTCCGGCACGGTCATGACCATGTCGGTCTGCTGCAGCACTTGCGAGGCCATCAGATAATGTTGGGAGCGCAGGGCGATCTTGCGTTGCAGGCCCATCTTGCCCAACGCCAGGTCCACGTGGCCCAGGCCATTGCGCCGGCTGGAGATATGAATGTGCGTCAGGGACAAGTAGTCATCGAGGGTGAGCTTTTCCTTGCCCGCCATCGGATGGCCCTTGCGCATGGCACACACGTAGCGGTCTTCCATCAGCTTGACGTGGCGCACTTGCGGGTCGGTGTTGAGCGGCGCATCCACGGCAAAATCCAGGCGACCGGCGGCCAGTTCCTTGGTGGTTTCCCGGCGTTTGGACAGGAAGCTCTCGATCACCACCGTCGGCGCCAGGCGGCGCAAGCGCTGGAACAGCGGCGGCAGAATCACCGCTTCGGTAAGGTCGGTCATGCTGATGCGGTAGGTCTTGGCGGCCTGCTGCGGGTTGAAAATCCGGCTTTCCTGCACCGACACCCGCAGCAGCGACAGCGCATTGCGCACCGGGCCGATGATGTTCTGGGCCATGGGGGTGGGCACCATGCCCTGGGCAGTGCGCACGAACAGCGGGTCGTTGAACGTCTCCCGCAGGCGTGCCAGAGCGTTCGACACCGCTGGCTGGGTAATCCCGACAATCTGCCCGGCGCGGGTCAGGTTGGCTTCGGTGTAGATCGCGTCAAAGACGATGAAAAGGTTGAGGTCGACCTTGCTCAGATTCATTTCGCTGCGCTCTTATTGTTAGGTGTCCATACGCCGATCATATATCGGTGATGAATGTTAATACACGCCGAGAATAGGTTAGGTAAATTATCAGCGCTGATCTAGCATCAATTTCATGACCTAAACAACCTTCCAAAAAGGGAGCTGCTCATGGATTTCGCCTATTCGCCCAAGGTTCAGGAACTGCGTGAACGCGTCACCGCCTTCATGGACGCTTACGTCTACCCGGCCGAGCCGGTGTTTGAACGCCAGGTCAGCGAAGGAGATCGCTGGCAGCCCACCGCAATCATGGAAGAGTTGAAAGCCAAGGCTAAAGCCGAAGGCCTGTGGAACCTGTTCCTGCCGGAGTCCGAACTGGGTGCCGGCCTGACCAACCTCGAATACGCCCCCCTGGCCGAAATCATGGGCCGCTCCTTGCTGGGGCCGGAGCCGTTCAACTGCTCCGCACCCGACACCGGCAACATGGAAGTGCTGGTGCGCTACGCCAACGAAGAGCAGAAACAACGCTGGCTCGAACCGTTGCTGCGGGGCGAGATTCGTTCGGCGTTCGCCATGACCGAGCCGGACGTGGCTTCTTCCGATGCCACCAACATGGCTGCCCGTGCGGTACGTGACGGCGACGAGTGGGTGATCAACGGCAAAAAATGGTGGACCTCCGGCGCCTGCGACCCGCGCTGCAAGATCCTGATCTTCATGGGCCTGAGCAACCCGGATGCGCCGCGCCACCAACAGCACTCAATGATTCTGGTACCGGTGGATGCGCCCGGCGTGAAGATCGTGCGCCCGCTGCCGGTGTTCGGCTACGACGACGCGCCCCACGGCCACGCCGAAGTGCTGTTTGAGAACGTCCGTGTGCCGTACGAAAACGTGCTGCTGGGCGAGGGCCGGGGTTTTGAAATTGCCCAGGGCCGCCTTGGCCCGGGCCGTATCCACCACTGCATGCGCTCCATCGGCATGGCCGAGCGTGCCTTGGAGCTGATGTGCAAGCGCTCTGTCAGCCGTACCGCCTTCGGCAAGCCGTTGGCCCGTCTTGGAGGCAACATCGACAAGATCGCCGACTCGCGGATGGAAATCGACATGGCGCGCCTGCTGACCCTGAAGGCCGCCTACATGATGGACACCGTGGGCAACAAGGTCGCGAAAAGCGAAATCGCGCAGATCAAGGTGGTGGCGCCGAACGTGGCGTTGAAGGTAATCGACCGGGCGATCCAGATCCACGGCGGGGCGGGTGTTTCCAACGACTTCCCGCTGGCCTACATGTACGCCATGCAGCGCACTCTGCGCCTGGCCGACGGCCCGGACGAAGTGCACCGGGCGGCGATCGGCAAGTTCGAGATCGGCAAGTATGTACCGCGGGAGATGATGCGCAGCGGGCAGTAAAACCGAGGTGTCTTCATCGCAGGCAAGCCAGCTCCCACAGGGGAATGCAGTCAACTGTGGGAGCCGGGTTTGCCCGCGATGAGGCCAATCCGGGCAATAAAGATCGTTAAGCCCTCAATACACCCAAACCTCCACCCGCCGGTTCTTGATCCGCCCCTCATCCGCCGTATTTGCCGCCACCGGCATCTCGGCGCCAAAGCCGCGGATATCCCTCAGCACCACGCCACTTTTAACCAACTCCCTGCGCACCGCCATCGCCCGCAGTTTCGAGAGCAGCGCCGCACGCTGCGCATCATTTTTGGCATCCCCAAACCCCACCAGCGTTACCTGCTTGTCCAGCTTGCGGTGGCTCTTTATATAAGCCACCACACGCGTCAAGTCCTGGCGCGCCTTGTTGTCGAGGCTGGCGCTGCCTTCCTCAAACCGGAAGTTCACGGTCAGCCGTTGTGCCTGCCGGGCAATCCCCTGGTAATCCTCGGGCATCGGCGCCCGCGGCTCCACGGTCATGGCCTGCACCTGCTGTGCGATAAACCCGTTGGCGGCGACGATCGCCTGGCCCTTGCTGCTTTGCGCAAAGTCCACCAACACCTTGGCCCACGGATTCTGCGCAACCGGCGGCAGATAGAAAAACAACCGGCGTGACAACGGGTAATCCTCGGTGGCAATCAGGCTGTTCAACGGCAGCATCGGCTGCGAGTCACCGTCGACAATGGCCACTGCCTTGGCCTGGCGCACGTAGGGCAAGCCGATAAAGCCAATGCCCTGGGGATCGTGGCTGACCGCATCCGACAACTGCTCACTGGACTCGAACCGTTTGGCGCTGGCCTCCAGGGATTTGCCGCGACGGCTGAGCACCAGCTCCTTGAACGTATCGTAGGTGCCGGACTGATCATCCCGCGCGTACACCTGAATCTTGCCGCCGATACCGCCCAGTTGTTCCCAGGTCGAGACGTCGCCGCTGAAAATCTGCGCCAGTTGCTCAGTGTTCAATGTATTCAGCGGGTTGCGCGGGTTGAGGATGATCGCCAGGCCATCAATGGCGATGACTTGTTCGGCCTCCGGGCTTTTCAGGTCGCCCAGGGGTTCCAGCTCCACCAACTCGCTGTCTTTTATCGGCCGGGACGACGCCGCGAGGTCGGCGTTGGCTTTTTTCAGTGCGGCGAACCCGGTGCTGGAACCATGGGCGGCCACTTCTATCGTCACCTGTTGGCCCTGGCGAGTCTTGCCGACGATCTGCTGTTCGTTGGCCTGGTCAGACGGCTCGCTGTGCACGCCTTGCAAACCTTGTTGCTCCATCAGTCCCTTGACCAGCGCTGGGCCCAGTGCCGCGCCGATGGTGTTGGAACCCTGGATGCGCAAGGCCGGGCCGTGATCGGGGAAGGGCGGCGGGGTGGAAAAGGCGGTGAGGGGGAATGCGCTGAGCAGGGCCAGCAGGGATAGAACGCGCAGCATCATGCCGGCACCTTCTCAAGCCAAAGGGAGTGCCGCGAGATTAAGTCAGAGAGGTTTCAGGAATATGACCGGCATCACGCCGTCAAAAAGTGTGGGAGATTCTATGGTTGAGGGGCAACCCTCAACCAACCTTTGGTTGGTATTCGCTTTGTCCTTTCAGCAATGCAAATACCACTCGAGCAAGCTTACGGGCCAGCATTACCAGTACCTGAGTGGTGCTATAACCCCGCGCCCGTTGTGCTTGATAAAACTCCTTCCATGCAGCCGTTCG
>NZ_JARIXR010000071.1:0-2131 GCF_029269205.1 Pseudomonas sp. 1912-s
AGTTTTTTCTGGGAGTGGGAACGGTCCGGCAAGGCGGCGCGATGCGTCCGGCATTGGGCCAGCTTTTCCCAGATGGACACGCGGTATGTGTGGGATGACAACGGCACGGTCACTGTGCACAACGCCGATGGCAGCCAGGAAGTCTACGTCCACGACCAGCGCGCACGGCTGGTGCAACGGATTGATCCGGACGGCGCCGAGCACTTCAAATCCTACGATGAAAAAGGCCGGCTGACCGTCGAGCAGGATCCACTCGGGGCGGTGACGGCGTATCAGTACGACGAAGCCGGTCGGTTGATTGCGCTGTTTCCCAGTGACGATGCACCCACATCCTACGAGCATGACAACGGTTTCGTCCGAGTTGTACGCCGTGGTGAAGCGGTCTGGAAATACCAGCGTAACGATCAAGGCGATATCACCCGCAAGACCGATCCGGACGGCAACTACACCGAATACACCTACACCAAACACGGAAAACTCTCCGGCGTCTGGCACCCGGACAACAGCAGTCAGCGATTTATCTGGAACGAGCGTGGCCAGCTCACCGAAGAGAAATTGGCGAATGGCGGTGTGCGGCGCTATCGCTATGACGACCTCGGACGGCAGGTGGTTTGCGAGGATGAGCACGGTGCACTGACCCAGTATCAGTGGGACGCCGTAGGTCGTTTGCTGAAGGTGATTCAGCCGGGCGGTGCCACTCGCGAATTCAGCTACAACCCGTACGGAAAAATCACCGCCGAGCGCGACGAACTGGGGCGGGTTACTCGCTACGAGTATGCCGACGGCCTGCACCTGATCAGCCGTCGGATTAATCCCGACGGCACACAGCTCAAATACCGTTACGACAATGTCCGGTTGCTACTGACCGAGATTGAAAACGAAGTCGGGGAAACCTATCGGCTCGACTATCACACCAACGGCCTGATCCAGCAGGAAACCGGCTTTGATGGTCGCCGCACGGCTTACGTTTATGACCTCGCCGGCCATCTGCTGGAAAAGACCGAATACGGCGACGATGGCAGCCAGCTGGTTACCGGTTATCAGCGAGACAGCGCCGGCCGCCTTGTACGAAAAACCCTGCCCGACCGCAGCATCGTCGAATACGCCTACGACCGCCTCGGCAATCTCCTCAGCGTCGATGATGGTCATTGGCCGCTGCACTACGAATACGACCTGCAAAACCGCCTCACTGCCGAACACCAAGGCTGGGGCACATTGCGCTACCGCTACGACGAATGCGGGCAACTCAACTACCTGCGCCTGCCCGACAACAACCGCCTCGCCTTCCACCACGACAAAGGCGGCGACCTCGCCACCGTCGAACTGAATGGCAACCCGCTCACCTCGCACCTGTTCAAATCCGGCCGCGAACACCAGCGCCAGCAGGGCCAGCTTCTCAGCCACTACCACTACGACGACCAGGGCCGCCTGCACGCCCATGCCATCACCCAGCAGGGACAACGTCACCAGCGCCGCCAATACGACTACGACCAGCGCGGCAACTTGACCCGCATCCTCGATACCCGCAAAGGCCAGCACGACTACCACTACGACCCACTCGACCGCCTGACCCGCGCCAACCACTCGCACGACCTGCAGGAACGCTTCTTCCACGACCCGGCGGGCAACCTGCTGATGCAAGACCGCGTCGGGCCGAGTGTGATCAAAGGCAACCGCCTGCTGATGCAAGGCGATCGTCATTACGACTATGACGCCTTCGGCAATCTCCTGCGCGAGCGCCGGGGCCGCGACCAGCAGTTGGTCACCGAATATCGATATGACTGCCAGCATCGGCTGATCAGCGTCACCCAACCCGGCGGCCGCCAGGCCAGCTATCGCTATGACCCGTTTGGACGACGCGTCGCCAAAGTCGTCAACAGCCAGACCACCGAGTTTTTCTGGCAAGGCGACATGTTGGTCGCCGAGCACAGCGCCGATCACCACCAAAGCTACCTCTACGAACCCAACAGCTTCCGACCGTTAGCGCTGCTGAAAGGCTACGGCCCGGAAGACGTAAAACCCTTCCACTACCAACTCGACCACCTCGGCACGCCACAAGAACTCACCGCCCCCGACGGCGAAATCGTCTGGTCCGCCCACTACCGCGCCTACGGCCAAATCGCGAAGCTGG
>NZ_JARIXR010000072.1:0-1262 GCF_029269205.1 Pseudomonas sp. 1912-s
TGTACGGACCGGACACATGGTTGACGGGTGTGCGGGGACATGGTGGACACTTTTCGGCGAGCTAACTTCGCCGGAAAACCATCATGCCCTGGAATACGAGAGACGCCATGAGCCTGAAAAAAGAGTTCGTTGCCTTTGCCCGGCAGCCCGGCAGCAATAAACGAGAACTGTGTCGACGGTTCGGTATCAGCCCCCAAACCGCATACAAGTGGCTCGAGCGCTACGAAGAACAAGGCCAGCAAGGTCTGCTGGAGAAATCCCGCAGGCCAGCCACTAGCCCAAAACTTACCGAGCCAGCGCTGGAGGCTGAAGTCTTGGCTCTTAGGCAGGCGCACCCAGCTTGGGGCGGCCGCACGATCAGCAATTTGTTAGATAAGCGTATCGCTCCTAGCACCGTCACCAATGTCTTACATCGCCACGGTTTGATTCAAACGGTTCCGAAAGAGTTACAGGCAGCAAGGCTGAGGTTTGAACACGATGCGCCCAATGATCTTTGGCAGATGGATTTCAAAGGGCATTTCCCAACGCAACAAGGCCGATGCCATCCACTAACTGTGTTGGATGACCACTCCCGTTTCAACTTGACTATCAAAGCCTGCTCCAACGAGCGCACAGCCACGGTGAAGGAGCAGTTGATCGAAGTTTTCCGGCGCTACGGCTTACCCGCTCGCATCAACGTCGATAACGGGCCCCCATGGGGTTCCCCCCGCAATCCGGGGGAGATCACTGAGCTGAGCATCTGGCTCGTTCGACTGGGTATCAGAGTCAGCTTCAGTCGGCCTTTCCACCCTCAAACCAACGGAAAAATCGAACGATTTCACCGGTCACTCAAGGCTGAAGTGCTCAACGGTCGCCATTTCCGGACACTTGCTGAAGCCCAGACACACCTCGATCAATGGCGGGAGGTTTATAACCATCAGCGCCCTCATCAGGCCCTGGATTACAAGGTTCCAATGGATCGATACCGAGAAAGCCCCTGGGCTTATCCGGAGACGCTTTTGGAGTTTGAGTACGGGCCGGACGATTTAAAGGCCAAGGTTTATCACAGTCGATTTAAGTTTCAGAAGCGCTACTTCAGGATCGCCAAAGGCCTGGCTGGACATCACGTTGCACTACGTCCGAACACTGAAAGTGACGGGCTGTTTGATGTCTATTTCTGCCATCACTTTTTGCGAACGATCGACGTGAAGCAGCCTGATTACGGTTCATAATGTGTCAACCATGTCCCCGTACATGTGTCCACCATGTGTCCGGTCCGTACA
>NZ_JARIXR010000073.1:0-1198 GCF_029269205.1 Pseudomonas sp. 1912-s
CCACAGCAAGCCCGCTTGTATGCTAGGACTTGAAGGGAGGAGGAGGGACAAAGCCCGATTCTGACTGTTGGCGCAGTACAGACCGTGGGAGATTTCGCCCCTCCTCCTTTCACCCAAGCGCCGATAAAGAATGCATCTGGCTATGACCGACGATAGGAACAAGCCTGCGCCTCTGGGTGAGCCCTTCAAGTGCTCAAAACCATAGCCCGGAGGAAGTCCCATGGCAATGCCAGTTCCTGTCTCAAAGCCGATCATTGGCGTCGATGTTGCTAAAAATGAGCTGGTGATTTACCACGCCGAGCTCGACCTGTTGGAAGTGATCCCCAACAACAAAACCGCCATCAAAAAATGGCTGAAAGCCCTGCCGGGCGCTGTGTCCGTTGCGATTGAAGCGACCAACATATATCACCTGGAGTTCGCTGACCTGGCCTATGAAGCTGGTTGCGTGATCTACATGGTGGGCGGTTATGAGCTCAGCCATTATCGTAAAGGTGTGAATATCCGGGCTAAGACCGACGCCCAGGATGCCAAGTTGCTTGCTCGCTATCTAAAAAACGAAGCCGATGAACTTCGCCCCTGGACGCCGCCATCTCCCCTGTATCGCCAGCTTTTGAGTCTTTTCCGTCGCCGGGCGGCGCTGGTTCAGGCACGCGTCAGCCTGACTCAAAGTTGGGCGAATGAGCCGTTGCTGAAGGCCTCTTTTGCCGAGCAAATGAAGTCGATGCAAAAGCTAGAAAGCCTGATTGAAAAGATGATCGGTGATCGGCTGAAAGAAGCTGGACTATCGGATCAACTAAAGCGTTGCCTGAAAGTTGAAGGTATCGGCTTTTTGACTGGAGCCCGTTTGGTTACCAGCTTCCAACGCGGTGATTTTAGAAACGCGGACGCGTTTATCGCTTTCTTGGGTATGGATTTACGCGTTTCTAAGTCAGGACAGAAAGATAATCGTCGCAGCTTGAGCAAGCGTGGCGACTCAGAAGCGCGTCGTCTTTTGCACAACGCAGCAATGGCGGCCAGCCGAACGGCTGCATGGAAGGAGTTTTATCAAGCACAACGGGCGCGGGGTTATAGCACCACTCAGGTACTGGTAATGCTGGCCCGTAAGCTTGCTCGAGTGGTATTTGCATTGCTGAAAGGACAAAGCGAATACCAACCAAAGGTTGGTTGAGGGTTGCCCCTCAACCATAGAATCTCCCAC
>NZ_JARIXR010000074.1:0-1187 GCF_029269205.1 Pseudomonas sp. 1912-s
TCCACCTGGACCCGCCGCGAAGCCGGTGGCCAGGCCAATATCGGCAAGCCGCTGGCCAATACGGCCAGCTACCTGCTGGACGCTGAGTTGCACTCGGTGCCCGTCGGCGTGGCGGCGGAGCTTTACCTGGCGGGCGAGGGCATCACCCGTGGTTACCTCTTGCGTCCGGGGTTGACCGCCGAGAAGTTTGTGCCGAACCCGTTCTCGACCACCGGCGAGCGCTTGTACCGTACCGGCGACCTGACCCGCTACCGCAATGACGGCGTGATCGAATACGTTGGCCGTATCGATCACCAGGTGAAGATTCGTGGTTTGCGCATCGAACTGGGAGAAATCGAAAGCCGCCTGCTCGCCCACCCAGGTGTACGTGAAGGCGTGGTGCTGGCCCTGGACGGCGCGAACGGCCAGCAACTGGTTGCCTACGTGGTGCTGTCGCAGGCCACAACGACCCAGGAAGCCCTGCGAGCCAGCTTGCGTGAACACTTGCCGGATTACATGGTGCCCACCCAGTGGTTGTTCCTTGAGCAACTGCCGCTGACCCCCAACGGCAAACTCGACCGCAAGGCCTTGCCGCAACCGGATCTTGAGCCGCAGCACAAACTCTATATCGCGCCCCATAACGAGCTGGAACAGCGCATCGTCGCCATCTGGCAGGACGTGCTCAAGGTGCCGCAGATTGGCGTCACCGATAACTTCTTCGAGCTGGGCGGCGACTCGATCATCTCGATCCAGGTGGTCAGCCGTGCGCGTCAGGCGGGGATTCGATTTACCCCCAAAGAGCTGTTCCAGCACCAGACCGTACAAGGCCTGGCCTCGGTGGCGCAGTTGGGCGAGGGTGCACTGCTGATCGACCAGGACCCGGTGACCGGCGAGAGTGTATTGCTGCCGATCCATCAGGCTTTTTTCGACACGGCCATTCCTGAGCGGCACCACTGGAACCAGTCGGTACTGCTCAAGACCACGCAGCCGCTGAACCCTGAACATCTGGAACACGCCCTGCACGCCCTGCTGGTGCAGCACGATGCCTTGCGCGTGAGCTTCGTCCAGCAGGCTGATGGCTGGCGAGCGACTTACCAGCCGGTCAGCGAGCAACCTTTGCTGTGGCAACGCAGCATCAGTGACGCTTCGGCGCTGGAGCAACTGGGTGACGAAGCCCAGCGCAGCCTGGTCCTGAGCAATGGCCCACT
>NZ_JARIXR010000075.1:0-1000 GCF_029269205.1 Pseudomonas sp. 1912-s
CTACTGACTCGACCTACTGACTCGACGCCGCCAGCTCATCGATATGATCGTGGCGGAAGAGTCTCGACTGAAACAGGCGGTATTCAAGGCACTTCGACGGGACATCAAGGCACATATCGTCTGGCTTCAAAAGCGCCTTAAAAGCACAGACGATGACTTGCACGAAGCGATCAAAGCTTCGCCGGCTTGGAAGGCCAATTATGATTTGCTGCGCGAGGTATCGGGCGTTGGCAATGTGCTCGCACTTTCGCTGCTGGCAATGGTTCCGGAGCTGGGTAAGGTTAATCGCAAACAAGTGGCTGCATTGGTTGGTGTGGCCCCTTTTAACTGCGATAGCGGCCTCTACAAAGGACGTAGACGGATATGGGGTGGTCGAGCTGAGGTGCGAAGTGTCCTTTACATGGCTGTCTTGTCCTCGAAGAGCCATAACCCGGTGATCGAGAGGTTTTACAACCACCTGCTTGCTGCAGGGAAGACGAAGAAAGTAGCGCTGGTGGCATGCATGAGAAAGTTGCTGACGATCCTGAATGCGATGGTGCGCGATCAAAAGCATTTCGCTGAAATGGCTTGAATTTCGACACGGTTGCTCACTCCGGCATTACTACGCGGGCCGGCTTGAGTGGTGTGAAGCAAAAGCAAAATCAAAATCTAAAGCGGGCACGGTCCAAATGTGGGAGCTGGCTTGCCTGCGATGGCATCAACTGGGTGCATCTGAAAAACCGAGGTGTCTGCATCGCAGGCAAGCCAGCTCCCACAGAAAAGCAGAGCTGCATCAGTTTCAGATTTGGTTTTCGCTTTCGCTTTGGCTTTTGCTCTGGCTTCTACCACTCAAGCCGGCCTGTAGGCCGCTGTGCTCTTGCTTTTGATCTTGATCTGACTGCCCCAATAAGCCCGAGGCCGAACGCAGGGATTGAGGAGCGGGTAAACCGGCAGGACGCCGGTTTAGCCGCGACGGGGCAGGGACGCCCCGTCGCGGCGGCCCGCGGAGCAATGCCGGAGT
>NZ_JARIXR010000076.1:0-832 GCF_029269205.1 Pseudomonas sp. 1912-s
CCTGCCCCGTCGCGGCTAAACCGGCGTCCTGCCGGTTTACCCGCTCCGTACTACCTGCGTTCGGCCAGCGTGGTTTAACGGGGCGCCTAAGATCAAGATCAAAAGCAGATCAACAGCACAGCGGCCTACAGGCCGGCTTGAGTGGTGTGAAGCAAAGGCAACATCAAGATCAAAAGCTACAGCGGGCACGGTCAAATGTGGGAGCTGGCTTGCCTGCGATGGCATCGCCTCGGAGCACCTGAGAGACCGAGTTGTCTGCATCGCAGGCAAGCCAGCTCCCACAGAAAAGCAGAGCTGCATCCGTTTCAGATTTGGCTTTCGCTTTGGCTTTGGCTTTTGCTCTGGCTTCTACCACTCAAGCCGGCCTGTAGGCCGCTGTGCTCTTGCTTTTGATYTTGATCTGGCTCTGACTGCCCCAATAAGCCCGAGGCCGAACGCAGGGATTGAGGAGCGGGTAAACCGGCAGGACGCCGGTTTAGCCGCGACGGGSCAGGGACGSSCCGTCGCGGCGGCCCGCGGAGCAATGCCGGAGTGAGCAACCGTGTCGAAATTCAAGCCATTTCAGCGAAATGCTTTTGATCGCGCACCATCGCATTCAGGATCGTCAGCAACTTTCTCATGCATGCCACCAGCGCTACTTTCTTCGTCTTCCCTGCAGCAAGCAGRTGGTTGTAAAACCTCTCGATCACCGGGTTATGGCTCTTCGAGGAYAAGACAGCCATGTAAAGGACACTTCGCACCTCAGCTCGACCACCCCATATCCGTCTACGTCCTTTGTAGAGACCGCTATCACAGTTAAAAGGGGCCACACCAACCAATGCAGCCACTTGTT
>NZ_JARIXR010000077.1:0-829 GCF_029269205.1 Pseudomonas sp. 1912-s
CCAGCAGCGAAAGTGCGAGCACATTGCCAACGCCCGATACCTCGCGCAGCAAATCATAATTGGCCTTCCAAGCCGGCGAAGCTTTGATCGCTTCGTGCAAGTCATCGTCTGTGCTTTTAAGGCGCTTTTGAAGCCAGACGATATGTGCCTTGATGTCCCGTCGAAGTGCCTTGAATACCGCCTGTTTCAGTCGAGACTCTTCCGCCACGATCATATCGATGAGCTGGCGGCGTCGAGTCAGTAGATCCGCCAGTTCACGAGCGTGTTCATCTGGCATCTCCCGAATCTCGGGTTTGACCGCCTGGGCAAACTCCGCAATCACCTGGGCATCCAGAGCGTCGGTTTTCGCCAGCCTACCGGTCGCCTTGGCGAAATCACGAACCTGACGGGGATTGACAACAACAACGGGTAATCCAGCAGCACAAAGCTCGGCAGCGGCAAGCCGCTCATATCCGCCAGTTGCTTCCAGCACCACCAAAACCGGCTCCTGAGCCTTGAGATGTTTAGCTAAACGCTGGATATCTTCTTGAGTATTGAAAAACTGTTCGACTTGGCCAGTAGTGCTGACGAATGAGTCGAGCTTGTTTTTGGAAACATCAATTCCGACGAACGCAGAGTCATGGTCCATAGCGTTTTTCCTCACGTCCAACCTTGCAGAATCGGGCTTTGCGCCCAGGCAACCGTTCGGACTAGTTTAGGAAGGAACCTGCTCCGACCCATGCTCACTCACGATCTCGAAATCAGAGGGCACTACGGTCTGAAGCAGGTGAAAACAATCTTACAAGGGCACACCGAGCCTAGGCGAGGTGCCGAGTGGTGGGGCAAGAGC
>NZ_JARIXR010000078.1:0-791 GCF_029269205.1 Pseudomonas sp. 1912-s
GGACGTAGACGGATATGGGGTGGTCGAGCTGAGGTGCGAAGTGTCCTTTACATGGCTGTCTTATCCTCGAAGAGCCATAACCCGGTGATCGAGAGGTTTTACAACCATCTGCTTGCTGCAGGGAAGACGAAGAAAGTAGCGCTGGTGGCATGCATGAGAAAGTTGCTGACGATCCTGAATGCGATGGTGCGCGATCAAAAGCATTTCGCTGAAATGGCTTGAATTTCGACACGGTTGCTCACTCCGGCATTACTCCGCGGGCCGCCGCGATGGGCCATCCTTGGCCCAGCGCGGCTAACCCGGCGTCCTGCCGGGTTACCCACGCTCCAAAGCCTGCGTTCGGCCAGCGTGGTTTAACGGGGCGCCTAAGATCAAGATCAAAAGCAGATCAACAGCACAGCGGCCTACAGGCCGGCTTGAGTGGTGTGAAGCAAAGGCAAAATCAAAATCAAAAGCCAGAGCGGGCACGGTCCAACTGTAGGAGCTGGCTTGCCTGCGATGGCCTCGCCTCGGTGCATCTGAAAAACCGAGTTGTCTGCATCGCAGGCAAGCCAGCTCCCACAGAAAAGCAGAGCTGCATCCGTTTCAGATTTGKTTTTCGCTTTGGCTTTTGCTCTGGCTTCTACCACTCAAGCCGGCCTGTAGGCCGCTGTGCTCTTGCTTTTGATCTTGATCTGGCTCTGACTGCCCCAATAAGCCCGAGGCCGAACGCAGGGATTGAGGAGCGGGTAAACCGGCAGGACGCCGGTTTAGCCGCGACGGGGCAGGGACGCCCCGTCGCGGCGGCCCGC
>NZ_JARIXR010000079.1:0-741 GCF_029269205.1 Pseudomonas sp. 1912-s
TGACGGCACTGGGTTGCCAGGGCGTGAGTCAACTTGAGAGCGGTATTTGGCACTTGCTGATTGGTGACAAGGCGTCGGGCTTGGGTGAGGCACTGGAACGGTTGGTCAGTGGCCGCGAAGCCGTAACCGGCGCCTAGCAAAATTGTGGTGAGCGAGCTTGCTTGTGGTGAGCGGGCTTGCCCCGCGCTGGGCTGCGCAGCAGCCCCAATAAAAACGCCGCATTTTTTCAGATAGAACCCTGTGGCAGGTTTTAGGGCCGCTGCGCAGCCCAGCGCGGGGCAAGCCCGCTCACCACAGGGTGATTGCCTATAGGGAAGAAATGTTTCTAAACCGGATCCGCCTGTTCGGGTGGAGTTGGGGGATGGTTCGGTGCTGTCCGAGTCCCAACTGACGGCACTGGGTTGCCAGGGCGTGAGTCAACTTGAGAGCGGTATTTGGCACTTGCTGATTGGTGACAAGGCGTCGGGCTTGGGTGAGGCACTGGAACGGTTGGTCAGTGGCCGCGAAGCCGTAACCGGCGCCTAGCAAAATTGTGGTGAGCGAGCTTGCTTGTGGTGAGCGGGCTTGCCCCGCGCTGGGCTGCGCAGCAGCCCCAATAAAAACGCCGCATTTTTTCAGATAGAACCCTGTGGCAGGTTTTAGGGCCGCTGCGCAGCCCAGCGCGGGGCAAGCCCGCTCACCACAGGGTGATTGCCTATAGGGAAGAAATGTCTCGCGAACCTGCGGCACCCAATCATTCAG
>NZ_JARIXR010000008.1:0-258115 GCF_029269205.1 Pseudomonas sp. 1912-s
TTAACTGCGATAGCGGCCTCTACAAAGGACGTAGACGGATATGGGGTGGTCGAGCTGAGGTGCGAAGTGTCCTTTACATGGCTGTCTTATCCTCGAAGAGCCATAACCCGGTGATCGAGAGGTTTTACAACCATCTGCTTGCTGCAGGGAAGACGAAGAAAGTAGCGCTGGTGGCATGCATGAGAAAGTTGCTGACGATCCTGAATGCGATGGTGCGCGATCAAAAGCATTTCGCTGAAATGGCTTGAATTTCGACACGGTTGCTCACTCCGGCATTRCTMCGCGGGCCGCCGCGACGGGGCGTCCCTGCCCCGTCGCGGCTAAACCGGCGTCCTGCCGGTTTACCCGCTCCGTACTACCTGCGTTCGGCCAGCGTGGTTTAACGGGGCGCCTAAGATCAAAATCAAAAGCAAAAGCACAGCGGCCTACCGGCCGGCTTGAGTGTGGTGAAGCAACAGCAACGGCAACAGCAAAATCAGAAGCGGGCACGCTCCCACATTTTTGACCGCGTGTGCTCTTGCTCTTGCTCTTGCTCTTGCTCTTGCTCTTGCTCCTACCACTCAAGCCGGCCGGTAGGCCGCTGTGCTCTTGCTTTTGATCTTGATCTTAGGGCGCCCCGTTAACCACGATGGCCGGAGTGCGGGCATGCCGAGCCTAGGCGAGGCACCGAGTGGTGGGGCAAAGACCTTTTGGTTACTTTTGGCTGGGCCGGCATTCCGGGCGTTTGCCAAAAGTGACCCGCTGTAAGAGCGGAACCCTAAGCCGCCGTTACCGCAGCAACGGATATGTACACCATCAAAAACAGCCCCCCATCCCTGTTGGCCCACCTCTTGCTAATCAATCCCCACAGGTAGCCAACGGCGGTTGCCCCATCCACGACAAAGACGTCGCACATCCGGTTTGCCCACGCGAACCCGGTGGCGGCGTTTTTTCGTTTTGGCCCCATAGCCCGGGGCCGGTGGGGCGGCCACAGCCGTTCCATCACCAGGCCTTCTCATAAGACCCCTTTACCGCTGAGGTGCGTGATGAAATCAAGCTTCTGGAAATCCGGTCATACCCCGACCCTGTTTGCCGCGTTCCTGTATTTCGACCTGAGCTTCATGGTCTGGTACCTGCTGGGCCCCCTGGCGGTGCAAATCGCCGCCGACCTGCACCTCACCACCCAACAACGCGGCCTGGTGGTGGCCACGCCCATTTTGGCCGGCGCCGTGCTGCGATTCCTGATGGGCATGCTGGCCGACAAACTCTCGCCCAAGACCGCCGGCCTGATTGGCCAGGTGATTGTCATCTGCGCCCTTTTCGGCGCCTGGAAACTGGGGATCCACAGCTACGAACAAGCCCTGCTGCTGGGCATGTTCCTCGGCATGGCCGGCGCCTCGTTCGCCGTTGCCTTGCCCCTGGCGTCCCAGTGGTACCCCGCCGAGCACCAAGGCAAGGCCATGGGCATCGCCGGCGCCGGCAACTCCGGGACGGTGTTTGCGGCCTTGCTGGCACCGGTGCTCGCCGCCGCGTTTGGCTGGAGCAATGTGTTTGGCTTCGCGCTGATCCCGCTGGTCCTGACCCTGATCGTCTTCGCCTGGCTCGCCCGCAATGCCCCGCAACGGCCCAAGGCCAAATCCATGGCTGACTACTTCAAAGCCCTGGGTGACCGCGACAGCTGGTGGTTCATGTTCTTCTACAGCGTGACCTTCGGCGGCTTTATCGGGCTGGCCAGTGCGCTGCCCGGTTACTTCAACGACCAATACGGCCTGAGCCCGGTGACTGCGGGCTACTACACCGCCGCCTGCGTGTTTGGTGGCAGCCTGATGCGGCCGTTGGGCGGCGCGCTGGCTGACCGTTTTGGCGGGATTCGCACCCTGCTTGGCATGTACGGCGTGGCAGCTATCTGCATCGCGACGGTGGGGTTCAACCTGCCAAGTTCCTACGCAGCACTGGCGCTTTTCGTGTGCACCATGCTCGGTTTGGGTGCCGGTAACGGTGCAGTCTTCCAACTGGTGCCCCAGCGTTTTCACCGGGAGATCGGCGTCATGACCGGCCTGATCGGCATGGCCGGCGGTATCGGCGGCTTTGCCCTGGCGGCGGGCATGGGCGCGATCAAGCAAAGCACCGGCAGCTATCAGTTGGCCCTGTGGTTGTTCGCCAGCCTGGGCGTGCTGGCCTGGTTCGGCCTGTATGGCGTTAAACGTCGCTGGAGAACCACTTGGGGCTCGGCAGCGGTGACGGCTGCACGCGTCTGATGACCCTGCAACTGAGCTTCGCCCAGGCCAGCGCCACCGGCCCACGGCAGGAAAACCAGGACGCCGTGCGCCTGGTCACTCCCGCCCCTGAGTTGGCCGCCAGCAAAGGTTATCTGTGTGCCATCGCCGACGGCGTCAGCCAGTGTGCCGATGGCGGACTGGCCGCGCGCTCGACCTTGCAGGCCCTGGCCCTGGACTACTACGCCACGCCGCAAACCTGGGGCGTGGCCCAGGCGCTGGAGCGCTTGCTGGTGGCGCAGAATCGCTGGTTGCAGGCCAACGGTGGCGGCCTTCCACTGCTCACCACCCTCAGTGCCCTGGTGTTTCGCGGGCAGCGTTTCACCCTGGCCCATGTGGGTGATTGCCGGGTGTATCGCTGGCTCGATGGCGAGTTGCAACGCCTCAGCGAAGAGCATGTGTGGGAACAACCGGGCATGCAGCATGTGCTCAAGCGCGCCATGGGCCTGGATCAACACCTTGTGCTGGATTTCCTGGACGGCGAGTTGCGGGCGGGCGAATGTTTTCTGCTGCTCAGCGACGGCGTGTGGGCGACCCTGGGGGATCACGCCATTGGCGCGATCCTGCGGGAACAGTCAAATCTGGACCTGGCCGTGAACACCCTGGTCAGCGCCGCGCACCTGGCGGGCAGCCAGGACAATGCCAGCGCGGTGCTGGTGCGGGTCGACCAACTCGGCGCCGCCACCCTCGGGGATGCACTGGTGCAGTTGCAGCAATGGCCACTGCCGCCGCCCCTCAAAATCGGGCAACACTTCGAAGGCTGGCAGGTGGAAGCGCTGCTGGGGCAAAGTCGTCAGTCCCTGCTCTATCGGGTACGCGACGCCCAGCAACAGGCCTGGTTGCTGAAGACCTTGCCGGTCAGCCATGACGACGACGTGTTCGCCGCCCAGGCCCTGCTGTCGGAGGAATGGTTCCTGCGCCGGGTCGCTGGCCGCGCGTTTCCTGAAGTCCATCCGGCCAGCGGCCGTCAGCATTTGTACTACGTGATGCGTGAATACGCCGGGCAAACCCTGGCCGAACTGTTCAAACACCAGGGCCCGTTACCCCTGGCGCAGTGGCAATCCCTGGCCGAGCGCCTGTTGCGCGCGGTCGGGCTGCTGCACCGCAGGCAGATCCTGCACCGCGACATCAAGCCGGAAAACCTGCTGCTGGGTGACGATGGCGAATTGCGCGTGCTGGACTTCGGCCTGGCCTACTGCCCCGGGCTCTCCGAGGATCGCGCGCACCTGTTGCCAGGCACGCCGAGCTTTATCGCGCCGGAAGCCTTCAATGGCGAACGCCCTACGCCGCAGCAGGATCTGTATAGCGTCGGCGTGAGCTTGTATTACCTGCTGACCGGGCATTATCCCTACGGCGAAATCGAAGCATTCCAACGCCCCAGGTTCACCACGCCGGTCAGCGCCAGCCGTTACCGCCCCGACCTGCCCGACTGGTTGCAACAGAGCCTGGAACGCGCAGTCGCCGCCCAGCCTGAACAACGTTATGAAACCGCCGAGGAGTGGTTGCGGGTGCTGGAGCAGGCAGACCGACGCGAGTTGAGCATGCGGCCAAAACCGCTGCTGGAACGCGAACCGCTGAAGGTCTGGCAAACCTTGGCCGTGCTGTCGTTGCTGATCAATCTGGTGCTGTTGTACTGGCTGTTGCACCACTAAGAGGCGAAATTTCTCGATATTTGGACGCCAGGCTCAACAAATCAGGCCAAACCGCTACTTGGCACAACCACTGCATTAGCTTTCCCATCAACACACATATAGCCGCGCCTTCAACGTCGAAGGTCGAGCTTCCCGAGAGAACGGGACCAGGACAAAGGCGTCCTCGCTACTTGCGTAGCGGGGACGCCTTTTTTTGTTGCGCACGATTTGTCGAGCCACTGCGGAGAACGACATGAAGAAACTCAAACTGGTGATGATCGGCAACGGCATGGCCGGGGTTCGCACCCTTGAAGAATTGCTCAAGCTGAGCAGCGACCTGTACGACATCACCGTCTTCGGCGCTGAACCCCACACCAATTACAACCGCATCCTGCTGTCGCCGGTGCTGGCCGGTGAGCAGACCTTCGAAGAGATCGTGCTCAATGATTTGAGCTGGTACCTCGATAACAACATCAAGCTGCTGCTCAACCGCAAAGTGGTGCAGATCGACCGGGTCAAACGCAAAGTCATCGCCGAAGACGGCAGCGAGGCCGAATACGATCGCCTGCTGATCGCCACCGGCTCCACGCCGTTTATCCTGCCGATCCCCGGCAATACGTTGCAGGGTGTGATCGGCTACCGCGACATCGCCGACACCCAGGCCATGATCGACACCGCCAAGACCCACAAGCACGCCGTGGTGATCGGCGGCGGCCTGCTGGGCCTGGAGGCCGCCAACGGCCTGATGCTGCGCGGCATGCACGTGACCGTGGTGCATATCGGCGAGTGGCTGTTGGAGCGGCAACTGGACAAGACCAGCGGCCAACTGCTGCAAACCGAACTGGAGAGCCGTGGCCTGGTGTTCCGCCTGCAGGAACAAACCCAGGCGCTGCATGACGCTGGCAACGGTCGCGTCGGCTCGGTGCAATTCAAAAATGGCGACGTGATACCGGCGGACCTGGTGGTAATGGCCGCCGGTATCCGCCCCAACACCGAACTCGCGGAAAAATCCGGCATCCCGTGCAACCGTGGGATTCTGGTCAACGACACCCTGCAAACCTACGACCCGCGCATCTATGCCATCGGCGAATGCGCCAGCCATCGCGGTATCGCCTACGGCCTGGTGGCACCGCTGTTCGAGCAGGCCAAGGTCTGCGCCAATCACCTGGCGCAGCTGGGCTTCGCACGCTACCAGGGCTCGGTGACCTCGACCAAACTGAAAGTCACCGGCATCGACCTGTTCTCCGCCGGCGACTTCATGGGCGGCGAAGGCACCGAGACCATCACCCTTTCCGACCCGATTGGCGGCGTCTACAAGAAGCTGGTGATCAAGGACGACATCCTTGTCGGTGCCTGCCTGTACGGCGACACCGCTGACGGTGGCTGGTATTTCCGACAGATCCGTGAGAACCACGCCATTGGCGAGATCCGCGATCACCTGATGTTTGGCGAAAACGCCATCGGCGATGTAGGCCATCAGGGCCAGGACAAAGCCATGAGCATGGCCGACAGCGCCGAAGTCTGCGGCTGCAACGGCGTGTGCAAGGGCACCATCGTCAAGGCGATTCAGGAACACGGGCTGTTCAGCGTCGACGACGTGAAGAAGCACACCAAGGCCGCCAGTTCCTGCGGCTCCTGCGCCGGGTTGGTGGAACAGATCCTGATCAACACCGTAGGCGGCGCGGCAGACGTCAAACCAAAAAGCGAAAAAGCCATCTGCGGCTGCAGCGACCTCAACCACGGGCAGATCCGCCAGGCCATCCGCGACCAGCACCTGCTGACCATCGCCGGCACCATGAGCTACCTGAACTGGCGCACCCCGAACGGCTGCGCCACTTGCCGCCCGGCACTCAACTATTACCTGATTTCCACCTGGCCCGGTGAGGCAAAAGACGACCCGCAATCGCGCCTGATCAACGAACGGGCCCACGCCAATATTCAGAAAGACGGCACCTACTCGGTCGTCCCGAGGATGTGGGGCGGTGTGACCAATCCCTCGGAGCTGCGGCGCATCGCCGATGTGGCAGACAAGTACAACGTGCCGATGGTCAAGGTCACCGGCGGGCAGCGCATCGACTTGTTGGGCATCAAGAAGCAGGATTTGCCCGGTGTGTGGAAAGACCTCGATATGCCGTCCGGCCACGCCTACGGCAAATCCATCCGTACCGTGAAGACCTGCGTGGGCAGCGAGTTCTGCCGCTTTGGTACGCAAAACTCCACGCAACTGGGGATCGAACTGGAGCACGATTTGTTCAATATGTGGTCGCCCCACAAGGTCAAACTGGCGGTGTCCGGTTGCCCGCGCAACTGCTCGGAAGCCGGGATCAAGGACGTGGGAATTATCGGCGTCGACTCGGGCTGGGAGATGTACATCGGCGGTAACGGCGGGATCAAGACCGAGGTAGCCGAGTTCTTCGTCAAGTTGAAAACCGCCGAAGAAGTGCGCGAATACAACGGCGCTTTCCTACAGCTTTACCGGGAAGAAGCCTTCTACCTGGAGCGCACGGTGCACTACCTGCAACGGGTGGGCATGGAGCACATCAAGAAGGCCGTACTGGAAGACCCGGCGCGGCGCCAGGCGCTCAATGAACGCCTGCAATTCTCCCTGTCGTTCGAACAGGACCCGTGGAAAGAACGCCTGGAACAGCCGTTGCTGAAAAAGGAATTCGACACCATCCCCGTCAAACTGCTGGAGGTGCCGGCATGAACTGGCTGGATATCTGCGCCCTCGAAGAAATCAACGCCCTGGGCTCGCGCATCATCAGCGGCCCGAAAGGCGACATCGCGATTTTTCGTACCAGTGACGACGAAGTGTTCGCCCTCGACGACCGCTGTCCGCACAAGGGCGGGCCACTGTCCCAAGGGCTGATCTACGGCAAACGTGTGGCCTGCCCGCTGCATAACTGGCAGATCGACCTGGCGTCCGGTGAGGCCCAGGCACCGGACATTGGTTGCGCCCATCATCACCCGGCCCGCGTGGAAAACGGTCGGGTGATGTTGGCGCTGCGGGACGCCGGTTGATGAACCGCCAGACCACCGCTTCGACCTGCTGCTACTGCGGGGTCGGCTGCGGCGTGCTGATCGAACATGACGGCTCGCAGATCCTCGGCGTCAGCGGTGATCCGAGCCACCCGGCCAACTTCGGCAAGCTGTGCAGCAAGGGGTCGAGCTTGCACCTGACCGGCGACCTCGCGGCCCGCGCGTTGTACCCGGAACTGCGGCTGGGCAAAGGCCTGGCGCGCAGCCGCACCGATTGGGACACCGCCCTGGAACACGCGGCGAATGTGTTCGCCGAGACCATCGCTGAACACGGGCCGGACAGCGTGGCGTTCTATATCTCCGGGCAGTTGCTGACCGAGGACTACTACAGCTTCAACAAACTGGCGCGGGCGCTGGTGGGCACCAACAACATCGATAGCAACTCGCGGCTGTGCATGTCTTCAGCGGTGGTCGGCTACAAGCGCAGCCTGGGCGCCGATGCGCCGCCGTGCAGCTATGAGGACCTGGAGTCGAGCGACTGCGTGATGATCGTCGGCAGTAACATGGCCTACGCGCATCCGGTTTTGTTCCGACGCCTGGAAGAAGCAAAAGCCCGTCGGCCACAGATGAAAGTGCTGGTGATTGATCCCCGGCGCACCGATACCTGCGACTTGGCGGACCTGCACCTGGCGATTTTGCCGGGTACGGATGTCGCGTTGTTCCATGGGATCTTGCACTTGTTGCTGTGGGAAGACTGGATCGACCGCGACTTTATCCAGGCCCACACCGACGGCCTGGTCGAGCTCAAACGCCTGGTTCACGACTACACGCCACACATGGTCACGCAGCTGTGCGGCATCAGTGTCGAGCAACTGCGCCTGTGCGCGGAATGGGTCGGCACCTCGGCGAGTTTTCTGTCGTTGTGGTGCATGGGGCTTAACCAGTCCACGGCGGGCAGCGCGAAGAACAGCGCCTTGATTAACCTGCACCTGGCAACCGGCACCATTGGCCGCGCCGGCTGCGGTCCCTTCTCCCTGACCGGTCAGCCGAATGCCATGGGTGGGCGGGAAACCGGCAGCTTGTCGAATTTACTGCCCGGCCATCGCGAGGCGTCCAACCCGGAACATCGGGCAGAAGTGGCCGCGTATTGGGGTGTAGAGCAACTGCCTGCCAGCACCGGGCTGACCGCCATCGAGCTGTTTGAACAGATACAGGCCGGCAAGATCAAGGCCCTGTGGATTGCCTGCACCAACCCTGCCCAATCCCTGCCCGACCAGAACACCGTGCGCCAGGCCCTGGAGGCGTGTCCGTTCGTGGTGCTGCAGGAAGCTTTTCGTACAACCGAGACGGCGCGTTTCGCCGACCTGTTGTTACCGGCGGCGAGCTGGGGCGAGAAAGAAGGCACGGTCACCAACTCCGAGCGGCGTATTTCCCACGTTCGACGGGCCATTACCCCACCCGGGGAAGCTCGGCCGGACTGGGCAATCACAGTGGATTTTGCCCAGCGCCTGGAGCGACGTCTTTGTCCCGGAAAACCGGGTCTTTTTGCCTTTGAGCAGCCGGCGCAGATCTTTGATGAATTCAAACTGCTGACCCGTGGACGCGACCTGGACCTGTCGGGCATCAGTCACGCCCTGCTCGACCGGATCGGCCCGCAACAGTGGCCGTTCCCGGCCAGCGCAGTAAGCGGCACCCCGCGCCTGTATACCGATGGAATATTTCCTACCGAGACAGGCCGCGCGCACTTTGTGGCCGACCCTTATCGCGCCGCCAAGGAGCAGCGTGACGCGCGCTTCCCGCTGACCCTGATCACCGGACGCCTGCGGGACCAATGGCATGGCATGAGCCGCACCGGCACGGCTGCGCAGCTGTTCGGGCATGTCAGTGAAGCCTCGCTCAGCCTGCACCCGGATGAACTGCGCCGGCATCGCTTGAAGGAAGGTGACCTGATCAGCCTGAAAAGCCGGCGCGGCAGCGTAATTGTGGCCGTCGACAGCGATGACAGCGTACGTCCCGGCCAGGCGTTTCTGCCAATGCACTGGGGCGATCGCTTTCTCAAAGGCGGCGTGAATGCCCTCACCCAGCCGGCGTTCGACCCGCTGTCCAAGCAGCCGGAACTCAAACACAGCGGCGTACGCCTGGAGGCGGTGCAACTGCCCTGGCATTTGTTTGCGCTGATTGAAGGCGATGTGCAGCGACACTTCGAAGCATTGCGCCCGCTGTGTGAGGGTTTTGCCTACGTCAGCCTGAGCCTGACTGGCCGGGAGCGGCCCGCGCTGCTGATTCGTGCAGCACATCACGAGGCGCCCGCCCTTGAACTGCTTAAGCAGATCGACCAATTGCTGGGCCTCAATGACGGCCCGGTCATGGCCTACGACGACCCGCGGCGCTCTATCGGCAAGCGAGTAAAAATCGAAAAAGGTCGCATCACTGCGATCCGCCTGGCCGGCGAAACCCTGGCTCGCCATTGGTTGCAAAGCCTGTGGCTGGAGGGTCGCACCGATGACCCGTTACGCCGCTGGCTGCTGGCGCCATTGAGTGCGCCACCCGGGGGCGGTTCGACCAGTCACAAGACGTTGTGCAACTGCAAGAACGTCAGCGAAAGCGCGGTCTGCGCCGGCATTGCCCGGGGCCTGGACTTGAATGGGCTGAAACAGGAACTGGGTTGCGGCACGCAATGCGGCTCCTGTGTGCCGGAAATAAAACGGCTGTTGGCAAGTGGCACGCAGCCAATCGCAATCACGGTGTGAGGAAAGCATATGAGCGCAAAAGTCTGGCTGGTGGGCGCAGGCCCCGGCGATCCGGAGCTGCTGACACTCAAGGCGGTGAGAGCCCTGCGGGAAGCCGATGTGGTGCTGATCGATGATCTGGTCAACCCGGCACTGCTGGAGCATTGCCCCGCTGCACGGCTGATCACCGTGGGTAAACGCGGCGGCTGCCGTTCCACCCCCCAGGCATTTATCCACCGCCTGATGTTGCGCTATGCCCGCCAAGGCAAATGCGTGGTGCGGCTCAAGGGTGGCGACCCGTGCATATTTGGTCGTGGCGGCGAAGAGGCGGCCTGGCTCAGGCAGCAAGGGGTGGAGGTAGAGTTGGTCAACGGCATTACGGCGGGGCTGGCCGGGGCCACTCACTGTGATATTCCACTCACGTTGCGCGGAGTCAGCCGTGGCGTCACGCTGGTCACCGCCCACACGCAAGACGACAGCAGCCTCAATTGGCGAGCACTGGCCGAGGGCGGCACGACGCTGGTGATCTATATGGGCGTGGCGAAGCTGGGGGAGATTCGACAGCAGTTACTGGAGGGTGGCATGAGCGATGACATGCCGGTGGCGATGATCGAAAACGCCTCGTTGCCACAGCAGCGTGAGTGCCGCAGCAGCCTTGCCCGGATGCAGGACGATGCGCACGAATTTGCGCTCAAGAGCCCGGCAATCCTGGTGATTGGCCGGGTTGTCCAGCCGGCACAGGCGGTTGAAACCCTGGCCAGCGCGACTGCCTGAGGCAAATTTCAGGCGAAAAAAAGCCCGGCCTAAGCCGGGCTTTTTTCTACAACTCAGTAATTACTGAGCTGCTTGTGCTTCTACCGAGGCTTCTACGCGACGGTTGATAGCACGGCCAGCTTCAGTTGCGTTGTCAGCAACTGGGCGGGATTTGCCATAACCAACCGAGCTTACACGGTTAGGAGCAATACCGTCTTTGACCAGGACTTGCTTAACAGCGTCAGCACGACGCTGGGACAGCTTCTGGTTGTAAGCGTCAGGACCGACGGAGTCAGTGTGACCTTCAACAACGGTGGTGGTTTGTGGGTACTGTTTCATGAAGTCAGCGAGGTTTTTCACGTCGCCGTAGCTGTTAGGCTTAACAACCGACTTGTCGAAGTCGAACTTCACGTCCAGCTCAACACGAACAACCTGAGCAACCGGAGCTTCTGGCTCTGGAACTGGCTCTGGAGCTGGTGCCGGGGTAGGAGCTGGAGCAGTTTTACCAGCGTTGCCGCCGAAGTTTACGCCCAGACCAACCAGTGCGGAGTAGTCCCACTTGCCGTTGTCCAGTGCGTAGTCAGCTTCAACACCAGCACGTGCGAACAGGTTGTCGGTGAAGTAGTACTTCACACCAGCGCCAGCGATAGCCAGGGTCGATTGATCGCGACCTTTGTGACCATCAGCTTCTACGTTGGTACGGCTCTGGTGGCCGAAACCGCCCTCTACGTACGGACGCAGGGAGTCGACACCAGCTTGACCGAAGTGGTACTGGGCAGTAACGCTGCCGGTATCACCCTTGATCTTCTGGCTACCGGTACCGTCGTTCGAACGGGTGTGGTTGGTAGTGTCGTAGTTCAGGTTGATCGACACGTCGTCGGTCAGGAAGTAACCGATGCTTGCGCCAGGATTGTAGCCGTCTTCGATATGCTTGACGCTATCGTTGAACTGCTTTTTGTAGAACAGCTGGCCTTCAACTGCGCCTTGACCTTGTGCCAGAGCGCCGAAGGAAGTAGCAGCAATAAGAGTACCAATGGCCAAGCCCAAGGTGTTTTTCAGTTTCATCCGTTAAATCCCCATCTGGTGATTGTAAAGCAGTCCCACATACCGGGGGACAACTCGGCGACAAGTCTAACAGAACTTGCCTACACGTAAGAGATATTTGCCACGCACTAAGTTTCAGTACTGCCCGCAAATTTCTCACGTAATTTATCAAGAGCACGTTTGTAACGCATTTTTGTAGCACTCAAACCCATATGCATGATGTCAGCGATTTCCTGAAATTCCAGCTCTGCGACAAATCGTAGCACCAGAATTTCCCGGTCAATCGGGTTCACATGCACCAACCAGCGATCGAGTCCGCCCTTTTCTTCCGGGGTTGGCGCCTTCTCTTCAGACGCTTCCTCAAGGGGGTCCAGACTCAAAGCGTCCATCAAGCGACGCTTTCGCCGTTCCTTCCGATACTGCGTGATGCACTCGTTGTACGTGATGCTATAAAGCCATGTCTTGAACTTCGATTTGCCCTCGAAGTTCTTCAGGCCGTATAGCACCTTGAGCATCACTTCCTGACAGACATCATCCGCATCTCTATCGTTCCCTAAATACCTTGAACAAACGTTGAACAGAGTGCGTTGATACCTGCGCATCAATTCTTCGTACGCGCGTGTTACGTGAAACAGCTCCGTGTGCGAGCGCGCGACCAACTCCTCATCAGAGAGCTCACGGGGGTCATAGCGCGTGGACAGCGTTTGGGCTTTATTCAAAACAAGTCGTGCCGACAGTCAGGTCAATGTCCGCCTCAACCTGGATACCCAGGTTTGCGGCGGCGTACATTAGCAGGGTTTGCCGGGTTAGCGGCTAGTCACATGCTGTTCCAGCAGGATCCGATTCGAAAGCGACACCAGTTCGCCATCGTCGGTCAGCACTGTTGTCTTAACCGTGCCGATCTCCTCGATCTGCCCTTCGACCTCGCCCACACGCACTTGTTGCCCAACCTGATACAGCTCACGCACATAGATTCCCGCAAGAATCTGCCCGGCAATTTCCCGGCTTCCCAGTCCCATGGCCAGCGCAACGGCCAGACCAACGGTAATCAAAACAATCACAATCACATGGTTCAGCAGGTCAGTCTTGACCTCCAACTGGCTGATCGCGACCGAAATACTGATGATAATCACCAGGCCCTGAGCGATTCGCCCCAGGCCGCTGGCGTAATCCAGCCCTACCCCTTCAGCCGCGCCGCGCACCAGGCCATTGGCCAGTTGCGCCAGCAAAACCCCTACGAGCAGCACCAGCGCGCCACCGAATACCTTCGGCAAATACAGCGCCAGCATGTCGAGCGTAGCTGAAACTCGCTCAAGTCCAAGGGATTCAGCCGCAGAAACCAGAAAAATCAGCAAAACAAACCAATAAACGATCTTGCCGATCAATGTCGAGATCGGCACTTGCAGCCCGGCACGTCCCAGAATCTTGGTCAGGCCGGTACCGCCCATCAGTCGATCGAGACCCAGTTTAGCCAGCAATTTGGAGAGCAGGGTGTCGAGCAGCTTGGCCACGACAAAACCCAGCAGTACCACCACCAGGGCACCAAACAGGTTGGGAATGAAATTCGCCACCTTGGTCCACAGCGCAGTCATTGCAGTTACCAGACTCTGGGTCCAGAGATCGAGTTCCATATTCATTCAGCCTTATCAGCAGTGCGAGCAAGAGGTTTACGACGGGAAACCGGTGAAACATGGGCCGAACCGTTGTTCAGGGCCATCATCAATGCCGGCAACCAGCGGCCGAGCAGACCGAACAGGTCCCCCGCCCCGACCTGGCGGTTGGCGGTTTTCAAAACGCGACCCAGGCAAGCATCGTCGTCCCGGTTGGACGGCGAAGCATTCAGCATGTCACGCAAAGACTGTTCGAACGGATCGTGCATAAAAACCTCTCGCAAGTGATTTAAAAGACGAGGGTAAAATTCTTCGGGTCACATGACCTCTTTCCACGTTCAGGTCACATTCAGGTCAGACCCAACGTAAACGTCGAAACAACCACCACTGCCCGACCGCCACCGTGACCATCATCAGGCAGGCAATCAGGAACCCGTAAGGACTGGAAGAGAACGGAATTCCCCCCACATTGATCCCCAGCAAACCGGTCAGGAAACTCATCGGCAGGAAGATCCCGGTGATGATCCCGAAGCGGTACATGGTGCGGTTCATGCGCAGGCTCAAACGCCGGTCTTCGGTCTCAAGCACAAGCCCCACGCGCTCCCGGGCCAATTCCAGCTCTTCCAGGTAACGGGTCAGGCTGTTGTTCAATTCGTTCCAGTAGTCAGCATCGTCGTCGCAGAACCAGGGCAGTTTGATCCGGGTCAACTGCGCGAAAATATCCCGCTGCGGCGACAGGAAACGTTTCAGCCCGGCGGCGCGCCGACGGATCTGCAAAACGCTGCCATGCTCCGGGGTATACCGTTCGTCGGCATCCAGTTTTTCTTCTTCGATATCGACGATTTCGGACAGATCACTGACCAGATCCTGGACCTTGTTGGTCAGGTACTGCGCCATATAAAGGACCAGTTCCGACGACGTTTTCGGCCCCTTGCCATCCGCCAACTGCACCAGCAGCTCATCCGTTGCACGTAACGGGCGCAAGCGCAGGGAAATCACCCGCGCCGCCGAGGCAAAGATACGCACCGAGACCATGTCTTCCGGTTCGGCGCCGGGGTTCAGGTTGACCCCGCGTAAAAACAGCAGCAGTTCGGCGTCCGGCAGCGGCAACAGGCGTGGGCGGGTGTTTTCCTCCAGCAGTAGGTCACACGCGAACTCGCTCAAGCCGCTGGATTTGCGTAACCAGGTCTGGGTCTGGGGATGGCTACGGTCCCAATGCAGCCACAGGCTTTCCTGAGGCTGCAGTTGCAGCTCATCAAGCTCTGTCCGGGCAATCGAACGCGCACCACCTTTACCGTCCAGCACCAGGGCGTGCACCAGCCCCCACTGCGCGTTTTCTTCCTCGAACATCCTCACCCCTGTCGGCTACTGCTATTTATTCAGGCATTTTCAGCGGGCTGGGAGAGACGATCACGCCGTTATTGTCGGCGTACACGTACTCACCCGGGCGGAAGGTCACGCCAGCGAAGGTCACCGCCACGTTCAAATCGCCGATACCGCGCTTTTCTGTCTTCATCGGGTGGCTGGCCAGGGCCTGTACACCCAAATCGGTCTGGGCAATCACGTCCACATCGCGGATGCAGCCGTAGATCACCAGCCCTTCCCAGCCGTTTTTCGCGGCTTTCTCGGCAATCATGTCGCCCAGCAACGCACGGCGCAGGGAACCACCACCGTCGACCACCAGCACCTTGCCAGCGCCATTGAGTTCGGCTTGTTCCTTGACCAGGGAATTGTCTTCAAAACACTTGATGGTCACGATCTCGCCACCAAAGGAGTCTCGGCCGCCGAAATTGCTGAACATCGGCTCAACCACCTGCACCAGCTCCGGGTAGGCGTCACACAGGTCGGGGGTAAGGTAATGGTTCATCGAGAAACTCCTGTAGGTGAAAGAAGGTGTCAAACATCCCACTGTTTACTTACATCTGGAAACGCTTTGCCATGAAGGTTCTTTAATCCGGGCCGAATAGTCAGGCCCATCCGACAGCAACGCAAGACCCACTGCGCGACTGAATATGACCAGAACCAACCAACGCGTCATATCTTAGCCGCTACGGCAAACAAGCGAAACGCCCCTGATAGAGCCTTGCGCTCAAACCGCAGCGAGTTCCTGCGACTGCGCCCCCGCCAAAGGTGTAAGCGGATCTTTCAGCCAACGCTTCACCAACGGCCACACTTCAGCCTGGGCAGCCTTGCTGACGAGCATCTCGACGTGCCCGAAATCCCCGCTGAACCCTTGCCGGCGCCCCAGGCACAGGTACTGGCGATGCTCGGAGCCGACTTGCTCGAAGAGTTTGCGACAGGCCCAGTCCGGGTCCTGGTGATCGCCGGCAGCGCTCACCGCCAATAGCGGTACGTCGACCGCTGCCAGGCCTTTCCACCAATCCTGCTTCCCTTCGCCAAAGCGGCCGAACAGGCCATTCCAGCGCATGGCTTCAATCAGCACACCTGCCGGTTCGTCTTCGGGGCCGCGTTTCAGTCGCGAGCCAGACAATTGGCCAAAGCGCTTCAAGAGCAGGCGACCGGTCCATTCCAACGGTGGAAGTTTCAACGGCCAATGGGTACGGCTGACCTGGCAGCCAAACAGCGCCACCGAGGCCACTGCCGGCGCGCCAAGGTGCTGCCCACCCAGGGCCGCAGCCAGGGTTGTGCCACCCAGGGAATGCCCGATCCAGTGGGGAACCTGCCCACTTTGCTCACGCACAAAGGCGGCAATGGCCGGCAAGTCGTAGCGAGCATAGTCGGCAACGCGGTTTTTGGCGTAGTCGTGGTTACGTCGGGACAGCCCGTGGCCGCGCATTTCCGGGATCCAGACGTCGAACCCCTCGCGCGCCAGGTAAGCGCCCAGGCCGATCCCCTTGGGCGAATACCAGAAGCGTCGGTTGGAGAAACTGCCATGCAACAAAACCACCGGCACGCCCCGGTTTTCCGGGACATCGGCCAGGCCCAGGCGGGTCACGGCCAGCTCGACGGTACCGTCAGGGCTGTTGCCGGGCTTGAGGCGATACACATCTTCACTCAGGTCGCCACGACGCTCAGCGCTGATCAAGGCGACAGGAAACAGGTTGCTGCTGCTTTGCATAATGCTCTTGCACAAAAAAGGGCGGCGTCCGGAAGGAGTTCCGCCCTGTACAGAATGAGAAATGCCGGCCAACCCTTACGATTGACCGGCACTTTTTGAGGTTGCGTCTTACGCCTAAGCTTGACCTTCAGCCAGGAAGAACCAGGTTTCCAGTACCGAATCGGGGTTCAGCGAGACGCTTTCGATGCCCTGTTCCATCAGCCATTTGGCCAGGTCGGGGTGATCGGAAGGGCCTTGGCCGCAGATCCCGATGTACTTGCCAGCCTTGTTGCACGCCTGGATGGCGTTGGCCAGCAGCTTCTTGACCGCAGGGTTACGCTCGTCGAACAGGTGGGCGATGATCCCCGAGTCGCGGTCCAGGCCCAGGGTCAGCTGGGTCAGGTCGTTGGAGCCGATGGAGAAGCCGTCGAAGAATTCCAGGAACTCTTCAGCCAGGATGGCGTTGGACGGCAGCTCGCACATCATGATGACGCGCAGGCCGTTCTCGCCACGGGACAGGCCGTTTTCAGCCAGCAGGTCCACCACCTGGCTCGCCTCGCCCAGGGTGCGCACGAATGGCACCATGATTTCGACGTTGGTCAGGCCCATCTCGTTGCGCACGCGCTTGAGGGCGCGGCATTCCAGCTCGAAGCAGTCGCGGAAGGCTTCGCTGATGTAACGCGAGGCGCCCCGGAAGCCCAGCATCGGGTTTTCTTCTTCCGGCTCGTAGAGCTTGCCGCCGATCAGGTTCGCGTATTCGTTGGACTTGAAGTCCGACAGCCGCACGATGACCTTTTTCGGGTAGAACGCCGCCGCCAGGGTGCTGATGCCTTCCACCAGTTTCTCGACGTAGAAGCCCACCGGGTCGTTGTAGCCGGCGATGCGCTTGTCGACGCTTTCCTTGATGTCCGGCGGCAGGCCGTCGTAGTTCAACAGTGCCTTGGGGTGCACGCCGATCATGCGGTTGATGATGAACTCCAGGCGGGCCAGGCCCACACCGGCGTTCGGCAACTGCGCGAAGTCGAAGGCGCGGTCCGGGTTGCCGACGTTCATCATGATCTTGAACGGCAGGTCGGGCATGGCGTCGATGGAGTTTTGCTTGATGTCGAAGCCCAGTTCACCTTCGAAGATGAAGCCGGTGTCGCCTTCAGCGCAGGACACAGTCACGCCCTGGCCGTCTTTCAACAGTTGGGTGGCGTTGCCGCAACCGACCACTGCCGGGATCCCCAGTTCACGGGCGATGATCGCCGCGTGGCAGGTACGCCCGCCACGGTTGGTGACGATGGCGCTGGCGCGTTTCATCACCGGTTCCCAGTCCGGGTCGGTCATGTCGGAGACCAGCACGTCGCCTGGCTGGACTTTGTCCATCTCGGACACGTCCTTGATGATCCGCACCTTGCCGGCGCCGATGCGCTGGCCGATGGCACGGCCTTCCACCAGCACGGTGCCGGTTTCTTTCAACAGGTAGCGTTCCATGACGTTGGCCGAGGTGCGGCTCTTCACGGTTTCAGGGCGGGCCTGAACGATGTACAGCTTGCCGTCGTCACCGTCCTTGGCCCATTCGATGTCCATCGGGCACTTGTAGTGCTTTTCGATGATCATCGCTTGTTTGGCCAATTCGCTGACTTCGGCGTCGGTGAGGCAGAAACGCGCACGTTCGGCCTTGTCGACATCAACGGTTTTTACCGAGCGACCGGCCTTGGCCTCGTCGCCGTAGATCATCTTGATCGCCTTGCTGCCCAGGTTGCGGCGCAGGATGGCCGGACGGCCGGCTTCAAGGGTGTGTTTGTGGACGTAGAATTCGTCCGGGTTCACCGCACCTTGTACGACGGTTTCGCCGAGGCCGTAGGCGCCGGTGATGAAGACCACGTCGCGAAAGCCCGACTCGGTGTCCAGGGTGAACATCACGCCGGCCGTGCCGGTTTCCGAACGCACCATGCGCTGCACACCGGCAGACAGGGCCACCAGCTTGTGGTCGAAACCCTGGTGTACACGGTAGGAAATGGCGCGGTCGTTGAACAGCGAGGCGAACACTTCCTTGGCCGCGCGGATCACGTTTTCCACGCCGCGGATGTTCAGGAAGGTTTCTTGCTGACCGGCAAAGGAGGCGTCTGGCAGGTCTTCGGCGGTGGCCGAGGAGCGCACGGCGACGGCCATGTCCGGGTTACCGGCCGACAGCGTGGCAAACGCGGTGCGGATCTCGGCGTTGAGCTTCTCGGGGAACTCGGCTTCCATGATCCATTGACGGATCTGGGCGCCGGTCTTGGCCAGGGCGTTGACGTCATCGACGTCCAGCGCATCGAGGGCGGCATGGATCTGATCGTTGAGGCCGCTCAACTCGAGGAAATCACGGTAAGCCTGGGCGGTGGTGGCAAAACCACCAGGAACCGATACACCGGCGCCCGCAAGATTACTGATCATCTCGCCCAGGGATGCGTTCTTGCCCCCTACGTGCTCTACATCATGGACGCCGAGCTTATCGAGGGAAACTACGTACTCTACCAAGGTGATCTCTCCACTTTCTGTGTTGGAAAAGCTCAGGACGCCGGCGGCTCAGTAGGAGCGGTTACCGGCGTTTGTGGCCTGGACCTGGAAAATAAGTGAGAATGCGGCCCACTGCGGGACGGCAAAATCGCGCCTATCATATCCAAGATTCGTCATCAGCTTAAGGCCCAAGGCTCAAATGAAACGATCTGCTTTCTTTATCTCCGACGGCACCGGCATCACAGCCGAAACCCTGGGTCAAAGCCTGTTGGCGCAGTTCGAAAACATTACCTTCAGCAAATTCACGCGACCCTATATCGATAGCGTGGATAAAGCGCGAGCCATGGTACAACAAATCAATCTGGCGGCCGAAAAAGACGGATTTCGTCCGATCATTTTCGACACCATCGTCAATCAGGACATTCGTGAGATCCTCGCGACCTCCAATGGTTTCATGATCGACATCTTCTCTACCTTCCTGGCGCCGCTGGAACAAGAGTTAAGTGAACATTCGTCATACTCTGTCGGAAAATCTCACTCCATTGGTCATAACTCCAACTATATGGAGCGGATCGAGGCGGTGAACTTCGCCCTCGACAACGACGACGGCGCCCGCACCCACTACTACGACAAGGCTGATCTGATCCTGGTGGGCGTGTCCCGCTGCGGCAAGACGCCGACCTGCCTTTATATGGCCATGCAATTCGGGATTCGCGCGGCCAACTACCCGCTGACCGAAGACGACATGGAGCACCTGACACTGCCTGCTGCCCTGCGCGCGCACCAGCACAAGCTGTTCGGGCTGACCATTGACCCGGACCGGCTGACGGCGATTCGTAATGAACGCAAGCCCAATAGCCGATACTCCAGCTATGCGCAGTGCGAATTTGAAGTGCGGGAAGTAGAAAATCTGTTCCGCCGGGAGAATATTGCGCACATCAATTCCACGCATTTTTCGGTGGAAGAGATTTCGGCGAAGATTCTGGTGGAGAAAGGGGTGGAGCGGCGGTTCAAGTAACCGGTTGTTCAGACACCACTGATCCCCTGTGGCGAGGGGGCTTGTCCCCCGTTGGGCTGCGAAGCGGCCCCAGTAATGCCACCGCAGTCTCTCAGACAGAACGGCGTCGGCAGGTTTGGGGCTGCTGCGCCGCCCAACGGGGGACAAGCCCCCTCGCCACAAGGGTTTATCTTCACAGGTGGAATCTCCCCCCGCCCTGCCCCAGCGCCGTCGCCAGCGCATCAAACCCTGCCAGCAACAACTGATCATCCCCCGACGTGTTGCAGATGCTTGCCCGGATAAACTGCGGCACCGCCGTCTGGCCCACCGCAAACGCTTCGGCTGTGGCAATCAGGTAATTATTCTGCTTCAACTCCGCCTCGATTTCCGACGCGCGCCAAGGCTCCGGGACTTCGATCCAGAAGTGCGGGCTATTGAGATGGGTGCGATATTCCAGCCCGATCAGCAACCCTTCCACCAACGCCTTGCGTCGGCTGATTTCCTGGATCTGCTGGTGCAGCAGGTGCTCCGCCGTGCCGTTTTCAATCCATTGGGTGGCCAGTTCCAGGGTCACCGGCGTGGCCATCCAGCAGGTTGAGCGCAGCGCCGCGGAAATCCGGCTGACCAGCGCCGGTGGCGCATGCACGTACCCCACACGCAACCCCGCCGACACTGCCTTGCTCAGGCTGCTGATCAGAATCGTACGTTCCGGCGCGAAATGGCTCAGGGGCGGCGGACGATCTTCCACCAACACGCCGTGGGCCTCGTCCTCGAGAATCAGCAGATTGTGTTCACGGCAGACCTTGACCAGCGCCTCACGGCGCGCGACCGACAGCACCGCCGTCGTAGGATTCTGGATGGTCGGCGTGCAGTACAACGCTGAAACCCGGTGATTGCGGCACACCTCATCCAGCGCTCCCGGCAACAGCCCTTCTTCGTCCATTTCCAGGCCGATCAGGCGTATCCCCAGCATGCGCGCGGCGGTGATCAGCCCCGGGTAGGTCAACTGTTCGGTGACCACCGTGTCGCCGGCCCGCAACAGCGCCATCAATGCGCACAGCAGCCCGTGCTGGCCGCCGTTCACGCAAATCACCTGCTCGGGAATCGGATGGAAATCCCGCTGCACCAGCCACTGCGCGCCCGCCGCACGGTAGCGCGGCAACCCGGCGTCCGGAGTGTAGGCGCTGATGTCCTGCAAAAACTTGGCGTTGGTGGCCAGTGTCTGGAAGCTCTGGGCCAGGAACGTGGTCTCCTGCCCCGGGATATGCATGTTGCGGCTCATATCAAAATACTGCCGCGGCTCGTCGCTGAAGTTGCGAAAGCCTTCATCCCGTTGTCGCTCCATCCCACGCTTGCGCACGAAGGTGCCGTCACCCACCCGCGCCACCACCAACCCCAGCCGTTCCAGCTCACCGTAGGCGCGGCTGATGGTGCCAATGGTCACCCCCAGATTGTCGGAAAGCACCCGATGGGGCGGCAGTTTTCTTCCCGGTTCAATCAAGCCTTCAAGAATGCCCCGCTCCATGACATCGGACAGGCGTTTGTACTTCACGCCCTGCCCGCTGGAGAGTCCTTCTCGCATAATTGACACCATGTCAATATTTGTTTTGACAGCCATCATTCGCCCTAATAGTGTGCTTTTACGGGTTCAATCACCGAATCAAGGCACTCAATATAGAGGTCAATTCGGTCTCATGGAAGCAATGTCACGATGCCAATGTCCGCCGTTCTCGAAAACGCTGAAAAAACAAAAACTCACAAGCAGTGGTTGGCTGGGCTGATTACCAGTGTGATGTTCCTGATCGTGTGCCTGAGTTGGGGCACCACCTGGCTGGGCATCAAGATCGCCGTGGAAAGCGTGCCGCCGCTGACCTCCGCCGGGCTGCGCTTTCTGATCGCCTTTCCGCTGTTCCTGTGTTTTGCCTGGGTGCGCCGCGAGCCGATCCTGTTTCCTCGGGAGAGCCGCTGGTTCTTCGTGTTCGTGACGCTGTCCTACTTCAGCATTCCGTATTACCTGCTCAACTACGGCGAGATGCATGTCTCGTCCGGCCTCACCGCCCTGCTGTTCAGTTGCATGCCGGTGTTTATCCTGATTTTTTCCGCGTTGTTCCTGCGTGAACGCATCTACTTTTCCCAGGTGGTCGGTATCGCCATCGGTTTCGGCAGCCTGTACATGATCATCAAGAGCCAGGGCCTGCACCTGGACCATGCCGAGTTCTTCGGGGTGCTGGCGATTCTGACCGCCGCGATCATGCATGCCCTGTGCTACGTGATTACCAAGAAACAAGGCAGCGCCATCAGCGTCATCACCTACAACACCCTGCCCATCGGCATCGCCGGGATGATGCTGTTTGTCGCCGGCCTGTGGTTTGAAACCCCGACCTTCGAAGACATCACCCTGCGCTCCTGGAGTGCGCTGTTCTACCTCGGCCTGGTGGCCTCGGTGGGCGGTTTTATCGTGTATTTCATGCTGCTCAAGCGCCTGAGCCCGATCATTTTGTCGTTCGTGTTCATCATCTTCCCGGTGTTCGCGGTGATCGTCGGTGCCTGGTACGAAGGCGTGCAGATTTCCAGGGACCTGATGATGTATTCGGCGATCCTGCTGGCCGGTTTTGCGATTACCAAGCTGCCCATCGAAAAGCTCCTGGCGAAGAAAAACTGAGATGAAGGTCCTGAGCCCAAGCGCCCTGGAGCAGATTTACGCCCACGCCGACCGCAGCTACCCCGAGGAATGCTGCGGTTTCGTTTTCGCCGATGGCAGCGTGTACCTGGGCAGCAATATCCAGAACGAACTGCACCGCAAGAACCCCGAGATGTATTCACGCAGCGCTGCCAACGGCTACACCTTTTCGGTGGCCGACACGCTGATGATGAACAAGGCGTTTCGCAGTGATAACCCAGTGGTGGTGATCTACCACTCCCACCCTGACGTCGGCGCGTATTTCAGCGACGAAGACCAGGACAAGGCCCTCTTCATGGGCGAGCCGATCTACCCCGTGAGCTACCTGGTAGTGGATGTTCGCCAGGGCAAGACCCAAGGTTCCAAGCTGTTTGCCTGGGATGGCAAGCGCTTCGCCCAAAACCCCTTCAACGACCTGCAAACGGAGTTGTGCATGAACGCTGTCTCTTTCCCCGACATCCTGGTCCGCGTGGCCAAGCTGCCAGCATCGACCCTTGAGGGTGCCGGATCGACATTGCGCGAAGTCATTGAAAACCTGTGCACCGAGCACCCGCAGTTACGGGCGCACCTGCTCTACGAGAACAACCAGCTCAAGGAACACTTCCTGTTCACCGCCGAGGAAGCGCTGATCGACGCCAACGACCCGTTGCCCGAGAAAGCAAAAATCGAAGTGCTGCTGGCCACGTCCGGCGGCATGGACGTCGACTCACTGAGCAACGAAGAAGTGCAGCGCTACGTGCGCCACATCACCCTGCCCGGCGTCGGTCGCGAAGGCCAACTGAACCTGAAGAAAGCCCGCGTGCTGATCATCGGCACCGGCGGCCTCGGTTCGCCCATCAGCCTGTACCTGGCGGCGGCCGGCATCGGCACCCTGGGGCTGGTGGATTTCGACGTGGTGGAAAGCAGCAACCTGCAACGCCAGATCGTCCACGGCAACAGTACCCTGGGCCTGCCCAAGGTCGAGTCCGCCAGGCGGCGCTTGCAGGACCTGAACAGCCACATCCAGATCAACACCTACGACACCGCCTTCAACACCGACAACGCCCTGGAACTGGTGGACGCCTATGACCTGGTGATCGACGGCACCGACAATTTCGAAACCCGCTACCTCGTCAACGATGCCTGCGTGCAACTGGGCAAACCGTTGGTGTACGGCGCCATCTACCGTTTCGACGGGCAGATCAGCGTGCTCAACTATAAAGGCGGGCCGTGCTACCGCTGCCTGTTTCCCCAGGCCCCGCCGGCGGAACTGGCACCCAATTGCAGCGCCGGTGGCGTCATCGGCGTATTGCCCGGCGTGGTCGGGATGATCCAGGCCACCGAGGCGATCAAACTGTTGATCGGCATTGGCGAACCGTTGTCGGGCCGGCTGATGCGTTTTGATGCACTGGCGATGAAATTCAGCGAGATCCGCTTCAAGCGCCGCGCCGACTGCCCTTGCTGCTCGGAACTGCGCCACAGCCAATCCGTCGCACCTGCCGTGTGTGCGGATGCCGTGCCGAGCCAGCCGTCGTTGGCCGAAGAGCGCTACATCAAGCCACGGGTGCTCAAGCAACTGCTCGAACAACACAGCAAGGCCGACGTGTTGCTGGACGTGCGCGATGCCAGTGAGCTGGAAGTGTGCAAGTTGCCAGGCGTGGTGCACATCCCGCTGGCCGAACTCGACGGGCAACTCGCCACCCTCAGCCGCGACAACACGCACTACCTGATCTGCTACGCCGGAACGCGCGCGGAACAAGCCGCCACTACCCTGCTGGCAGCCGGATTCGCCAACACCAAAGTACTGCAAGGTGGCATGAAACACTGGGTTCGCGACGTCGAACCCGACATGCCTTTGTACTGATCAGCGGCCATGGGTTCTTACTTGATGTTGCATAACTCGATACTCGACGCGATTGGCCAAACGCCCATCGTGCGCCTGGAACAGTTTTCCGAAGACCTCGGCATTGAGGTCTACGCGAAGCTGGAGTCCCTCAACCCCGGCGGCAGCCACAAGGCGCGCATCGCCCTGGGCATGATCCTCGACGCCGAGCGCCGGGGCATTCTGATCCGTGGCTCAGGGCAAACCATTATCGAGCCCAGCGGTGGCAACACCGGCATCGGCCTGGTGATGGCCGGCAACGTGCTGGGCTACAAAGTGGTGCTGGTGATCCCCGACAACTACAGCCCCGAGAAGCAGAAACTGCTGCGCCTCTATGGCGCCCGGGTGGTGCTGTCGGACAGCCGCCTGGGCAACAATTCCCACGGTGAAAAGTGCATGGAGCTGCAGCTGGAAAACCCCAGCTACGTGATGCTCAACCAGCAGCGCAACGGCGCCAACCCGCAAACCCACCGCGACACCACCGCCCGGGAAATCATCCGTGCCTTCGGCGAGCAGCGGGTGGACTACTTCGTCAGCGGCATCGGCACCGGCGGCCATATCACCGGCATCGGCGAAACCCTCAAGGCCACCTGGCCGGCGATCCGCGTGATGGGCGTGGAGCCGGAGGAGTGCGACCTGCTCAGCGACCGCCACGCACCCCACCATATCCAGGGCCTCTCCATCGGCCTGATCCCGAGCATTCTCAACGTCGCGATCATTGACGGGATGCTCAAGGTGTCGCGCCAGGAATGCATCGACATGATCAAACGCATCATGCGCACCGACGCCATCAGCCTCGGGTTGTCATCGGCCGCCAACATGGTGGCCATCGCCAAGCTGGCGCCGGAGCTGCCTACCGACACCGTTGTGCTGACCATGGTCTACGACAGTGCCGACGGTTATTTGCCCTGTTTTGAATAACAACTATTGCGGGGGTGCCTCCATGGGGGGCTTTATCGACATGCAACAACTGCACGATGAGTTGCTCACCCACCTCATCACCACGCTGACGCCAACGCAGTTGAAGCAACTGGAAGAGCACCTTGGCACGCTGGTCCAGGCGGCGGCCCAGGCGGTGGCCGAAGACCTGATCGCCTATGCCTGGCGCGACCCGGCGTCCCGCGGGCGCGGG
Organism: Pseudomonas sp. 1912-s; assembly: GCF_029269205.1. Lineage (NCBI taxonomy): Bacteria > Pseudomonadati > Pseudomonadota > Gammaproteobacteria > Pseudomonadales > Pseudomonadaceae > Pseudomonas > Pseudomonas sp. 1912-s. The sequence continues at coordinate 25,214 of NZ_JARIXR010000008.1, forward strand.
GAGCTGATCCTGGAGTCCTACGCCTCGTTCAAGGCGGTGCTGTACTACCGGCTGGCGCACCTGGTGTGGAATTTCCCGGACAAGAACAACGGCGTGTTTTGCGCCATCGCCCTGAAGCTGAGCAACCAGGGCAAGATTTTGTCCGGCGCCGAAATTCACCCCGCCGCGCGGATCGGCCGGCGCTTTGTGCTGGACCACGGCTACGGCACGGTCATCGGTGAAACCTGCGAGATCGGCAACGACTGCTACATCCTCTGCGGCGTGACCCTCGGCGCCCGGGGCATCGCCAACAACCCCGACGGCAAGCGCCATCCGCGCCTGGGCAACAACGTGGAAGTCGGTTCCGGCGCGCGGGTGCTCGGTTATGTGCTGATCGGCGACAACGTGTTTATCAGCCCTTCCTGCGTGATCACCCAGGACGTGCCGGCCGGCACCAAGGTCAAGGTGGTCAACCAGATCCAGTTGCAGAAAAACGACGAGTCGGACCACAGCAACTACCTCGGCGCGTTTGCCCTCGACGAGCGGCTGCACGTGGTCGGCGAGGTCAACGCCAGCCACAAGGTCACGGTGCTGGACGCCGACTTTCACCCCCTGCCCGGCCTGCTGCTGGAGCCGACGGTCAAGGAGCGCCACCACCTGCAGTTCCGCTTGCGCCATATCGAGACAACGGCCTACCCGCCACGCCTGCCACTGAACCTGAAAGTGACCGGGCCCGAATTTGAAATCACCCTGCTCTCTCCCCCTGGCTTGAGCGCAATGGTTCGTCGCCTGCTGCAAGCCAGCCCACTGATCGTCGGAGGTTGAACATGTCCGTGCACACCATGGAAACCCTCGCGCTGTTCGACAGCGCGCCTTACCAGAATGCCTTCAGTGCGCGGGTGATTGCCGTCAGTGAGCAAGGAATCGCGCTGGAACACACGCTGTTCTACCCCACCGGCGGCGGGCAGCCGGGGGACACCGGCCACTTCATCCTGCCCGATGGCAGCCGTGTCGACATCACCGGCACCGTGCGCGACCCGGTGCTGCGCTCGATCATCTGGCACCAGGTGGAACACTGCCCAGAACAGCTGGCGGCCGGGATGCAAGTGGACGCCAGCCTGGATTGGGAGCGCCGCTACCAGCACATGAAAATGCACACCTGCCTGCACCTGCTGTGTTCGATCATCGACGCGCCGGTGACCGGCTGCAGCATCGGCTTTGATAAGGGCCGCCTGGATTTCGACCTGCCGGAAATGACCCTCGACAAAGAGACCATCACCCGCGACCTCAATGCCTTGATCGAACAGGCCCACGCGGTGAAAACCCTGTCCATGCCGGCCTCGGAGTATTCCACCCTGCTGCAGATCACCCGCACCCAGGCGGTGGCACCACCGGTGATCCAGGGTTCGGTACGGGTGATCGAAATTGCCGGAATCGACATCCAGCCTTGTGGCGGCACCCATGTGACCAATACCGAGGAAATCGGCCGGGTGTTCTGCGAAAAGATCGAGAAGAAGAGCAAGCACAACCGCCGGGTGATCCTGCGGTTTGAATAGCGCTCGAGCGACGGCTGGGGCGCCAACGCCCTAGCTGCAGTTCGTACAGGAAACTGACAGCAAATTTATGTGCTTGTAACATTCAGAAACGTACAATCCCGCCTGCAACGTCTCGTTGCCCCTGACTCGCGAAACAGCGCCCTTCCTTCCCGGTGGGTCATTCGTGCAGCAGCTAAGCTCACTCCCATCACGCCCTGAACCTGAACGCTGCAGGAATGACTGCCTATGAAAAGAGTGCTCCGTCACTACATCCCTGCGTCCACATTGCGCTTGTTGCCCAACCGCTGGGACCTGGTCGCCCTGCCCCTGGTGATCGGCTTTTTATTGTTTTTCTCCATCACTGCCCGGGAAACCTGGGCGCCCATCGCCACCTTGCAAAGTGAAGTCATCTCCCTCGACCCGGCTAACCTGCCGGAATACGCGATGCGCACCACCATGCGCATGCTCGCGGCGATGGTGGCAGCGCTGGTGTTCACCCTGTTGTACGGCACCCTGGCCGCCAAAAGCCGGCGCGCCGAGAAACTGCTGGTGCCGGTGCTCGACATCCTGCAATCGGTGCCGGTGCTGGGTTACATCTCGTTTACCGTGACGTTCTTCCTGCTGCTGTTCCCCGGGCGCGTGCTCGGCGCGGAGTTCGCGGCCATCTTTGCGATTTTCACCAGCCAGGCCTGGAACATGACGTTCAGCTTCTACCAGTCGCTGCGCATGCTGCCCCATGACCTGGTAGAAGTGTCGACCAACCTGCGGCTGTCCGGCTGGCAGAAGTTCTGGAAGCTCGACGTGCCCTTCGCCATGCCGGGGCTGGTGTGGAACATGATGATGAGCATGTCCGGCGGCTGGTTTTTCGTGGTCGCTTCCGAGGCCATTACCGTCGGCGACAAGACCATCACCTTGCCGGGCGTGGGTTCGTACCTGGCCCTGGCGATTGCCCAGAAAGACCTGCACGCCGTGGGTTACGTGATCCTGGCGATGATCGTGGTCATCCTGATGTACGACCAGTTCCTGTTCCGCCCGTTGGTGGCCTGGGCCGACAAGTTCCGCATGGAAACCACCGCCTCCCAGGGCGCGGCGCCGCAATCCTGGCTGCTGAACCTGATCCAGCGCACGCGCATCGTCCAGCGCATCCTGCGGCCTGTCACCCGCGCCATCAGCCGCATCGGCAACAAGCGCTTCAGCCTGGCAGGCGGTGCACTCAAGGCGTTGCCGGCAGAGACACCAAAAGCCTCAAAAGTGATCGACTGGGTGTGGGGCACACTCATCGCGCTGCTGGCCGCTTATGCGCTGTATCACATCGTGCAGTACGTCGGCACTGAAGTGACCCTGGCCGAAGTCGGCCATGTGTTTGTGCTGGGCCTGATCACGCTGTTGCGGGTGGCTGGCCTGATCCTGATCGCCTCGCTGATCTGGGTGCCTCTGGGGGTGATGATCGGCTTGCGCCCTGCCCTTGCGGAAAAAATCCAGCCGCTCGCGCAGTTTCTCGCGGCCTTCCCGGCGAACCTGCTGTTCCCGGTGTTCGTGATCGTGATCCTGCACTACAACCTCAACCCGGATATCTGGCTGAGCCCGCTGATTGTGCTGGGTACCCAGTGGTACATCCTGTTCAACGTGATCGCCGGCGCCAGCGCGTTTCCCAACGATTTCAAGGAAGCCGCCGCCAACTTCCGCATTCGCGGCTGGCTGTGGTGGCGCAAGGTGATGCTGCCGGGGATTTTCCCGTACTACGTCACTGGCGCCATTACCGCCTCGGGCGGTGCCTGGAACGCCAGCATCGTGTCCGAGTACGTTTCCTGGGGCCAGGACAAGGTGGTCGCCCACGGGCTGGGCGCCTACATCGCACAGACCACCGCTGCCGGCGACTTCCCGAAAATCGCCCTGGGCGTGGTGGTGATGTCGATCTTCGTGGTGGCGTTCAACCGCGCGGTCTGGCGGCCGATGTACGCCATGGCTGAAAACAAACTTCGTCTGAATTGATGGGATTCGCTGTGATGACTACCTATACCGAGCACACCGCCGACACCCCGGAAATCTACTCGTTGAAAAACGTGAACCGGGTGTTCGGCAAAGGTAAAGACGAGCTGCAAGTCCTCAGCGGCGTGGACTTGAGCCTGCACGAAGGCGAGATTGTCGGCATGCTCGGCCGCTCAGGCTCAGGCAAGTCGACCTTGCTGCGCATCATCGCAGGGCTGATCCAGCCGTCGTCAGGCGAAGTACGCTACAACGGCGCGCCACTCAACGGCCCGGCCGAAGGCGTGGCCATGGTGTTCCAGACCTTTGCGCTGTTCCCGTGGCTGACCGTGCTGGAAAACGTCGAGGCCGGGCTGCAAGCCTTGCAGGTCGAGCGCAAGGAAACCCGCAGGCGCGCCCTGGCCGCCATCGACCTGATCGGCCTGGACGGTTTTGAAAACGCCTACCCGCGGGAGCTGTCCGGCGGCATGCGCCAGCGTGTGGGTTTCGCCCGCGGGCTAGTGGTCAACCCGACGCTGCTGTTGATGGACGAACCGTTCTCGGCGCTGGACGTGCTCACCGCTGAAACCCTGCGCACCGACCTGCTGGACCTGTGGAGCGGCAAGCAGCTGCCGATCAAATCGATCCTGATCGTGACCCACAACATCGAAGAAGCCGTGCTGATGTGCGACCGCATCCTGGTGCTGTCGTCCAACCCTGGCCGGGTGGTAGCCGAGATCAAGGTGCCGTTTGCGCACCCGCGCAACCGGCTGGACCCGACCTTCAGGCAAATGGTCGACGACATCTATGCCCTGATGACCGACCGCCGCAGCGCTGACGCGAGCAGGGGTTTACCCGAGCTGAAAATGGGCAGCCTGCTGCCGGAAGTGTCCACCAACCTGATGGCCGGCCTGATCGAAACCCTGGCCGCCGAACCCTACAACGGCCACGCCGGCCTGCCGACCGTGGCCGAACGGCGCTTGCTGGAGGTCGACGATCTGTTCCCGGTCGCGGAGATGCTTGAGCATTTGGGCTTTGCCGAACTCAAGGGTGCCGACATCACCCTCACCGACGCCGGCAAACTGTTCGCCGACTACGGCACCCAGGAGCGTAAAACCCTGTTCGCCGAACATTTGATCCGCCACGTGCCATTGGCCGCCCGCATTCACCAGGTGTTGCTGGAGCGCAGCGGCCACCGCGCGCCACGGGTGCGTTTCGAGCAGGAACTGGAAGACTCGATGACAGAAGCCTTTGTGGAAAAAACCCTGGAAAGCGTGGTGGCGTGGGGACGGTATGCGGAGATTTTCTCCTATGACGACCATACCGAGACGTTCAGCCTGGATGACGTAGAAGGCAGCATGTAACGGCGTGATGTCGACCACTTTCCATTGAACAACATAGAACAAATGTGGGAGCTGGCTTGCCTGCGATAGCATCACCTCGGTGTATCTGAAAGACCGAGGTGTCTGCATCGCAGGCAAGCCAGCTCCCACATTGATTGGGTTTACACAGTGAGTGCCGTGGTGTTTCTCAGATCACGAACAGGTCCACAAACCGGTTCACGGGCGTTGCTTCAAGCCGTGCCTGATCCTTGCACAGCGCAAAAATCTCGGCACTGCGCTGTGCGGTAAACCGGGTCGCCAGGTTGGCCTTGAACTTGTCTTCCAGCAACGGAATGCCATCCACCCGACGGCGACGGTGGCCAATCGGGTATTCCACGGCCACCTGTTCGGTGCTGGAACCATCCTTGAAGAACACCTGCACTGCGTTGGCGATGGAGCGCTTGTCGGCCTCCAGGTATTCGCGGCTGTAGCGCGGCTCCTCGACGATGACCATCTTGTCCCGCAGCTCATCGATGATCGGATGGGCCGCGTGGAACTCATCCTCGTATTGCTCGGCCACCAGGTTGCCAAACGCCAGCGGCACGGCGGTCATGTACTGGAGGCAATGGTCGCGGTCCGCCGCGTTGGCCAACTGCCCGACCTTGGAAATGATGCGAATCGCCGACTCGTGGGTGGTGATGACAATCCTGTCGATCTCATGCAGGCGGTGCTTCACTTGTGGGTGCAACGTGACCGCCGCCTCGCAGGCGGTTTGTGCGTGGAACTCGGCGGGGAAGCTGATCTTGAACAGGACGTTCTCCATCACATACGTGCCGTAAGGCTGCGACAGGCTGAAGGCGCGCTTGCCCTCGGGCTTGAGCGCCAGGTCCTTGTTGGTGTGGCTGAACAGCACGTCATAAAAACCCCACTGCGGCGCGCTCAACACCCCGGGAATGCCCATCTCGCCGCGCATGGCGATGTCGGCCAGGCGCACCCCGCGACTCGACGCATCCCCCGCCGCCCAGGACTTGCGCGAACCGGCGTTCGGCGCATGGCGATACGTACGCAATGCCTGGCCGTCGACAAACGCCTGGGACAATGCCGACAGCAGTTGCTCACGGTTGGCGCCCATCAGTTTGGCGGTGACGGCGGTGGAGGCGACTTTCACCAGCAACACATGGTCGAGGCCGACACGGTTGAAGGAGTTTTCCAGGGCAATCACGCCCTGGATTTCGTGCGCCATGATCATCGCCTCCAGCACCGCCCGCACGGTCAGCGGCGCATCGCCATTGGCCACGCGTTTTTGCGAGAGGTGGTCGGCGACGGCGAGGATGCCGCCCAGGTTATCGGAAGGATGGCCCCACTCGGCGGCGAGCCAGGTGTCGTTGTAGTCGAGCCAGCGCACGATGCAGCCGATGTCCCACGCGGCCTTGACCGGGTCCAGGCGGAACGAGGTGCCCGGCACCCGCGCACCGAATGGCACCACCGTGCCTTCAACGATCGGCCCCAGATGCTTGGTGCACTCCGGGAAACGCAGGGCCAGCAGGCCGCAACCGAGGGTGTCCATCAGGCAGTTGCGGGCGGTGTCGAGGGCGTCGCGGGATTCGATCCTGAAGCCCAGGACGTAGTCGGCGATGTCCTGCAGGACCTGGTCGTAGTCGGGGCGGTTGTTCTGGTCGACGTTGGCGCTCATGGCAGTACTCCAAAGTGGGTTAGGTGTGTTCCATCCTCAGGGTCAGGGTTGAAGTGTTATAAAAGGCAGGTCTTGGTGCCTGCCTGTGATCGGTTAGAAAGAGTCGCCAGGCACGCGCACGAAACCTTCCATCAACACCCGCGCACTGCGGCTCATGATGGCTTTTTTCACGACCCATTCACCGTCGACCTGGCTGGCCTCGGCGCCTACGCGCAACGTGCCGGACGGATGCCCGAACCGCACCGCATTGCGCTCCACACCGCCCGCCGCCAAATTCACCAGCGTGCCGGAAATCGCCGCCGCCGTGCCAATCGCCACCGCCGCCGTGCCCATCATCGCGTGGTGCAACTTGCCCATGGACAGCGCCCGTACCAGCAGGTCTACATCGCCTGCCTTGATCGCCTTGCCGCTGGACGCCACGTAGTCCGCAGGCCGTGCCACAAACGCCACCTTCGGCGTGTGCTGACGCTGGGCCGCTTCGTCCAGGTGCTTGATCAGGCCCATGCGCAGCGCACCGTGGGCGCGGATGGTTTCAAACATCGCCAGGGCTTTGGGGTCGCTGTTGATCGCGCCCTGCAGCTCGGTGCCGGTGTAACCCAGGTCCTGGGCATTGATAAAGATGGTGGGAATCCCGGCATTGATCAGCGTCGCCTTGAACGTGCCCACACCCGGCACTTCCAGGTCATCCACCAGGTTGCCGGTAGGGAACATGGAGCCACCGCCGCCCTCTTCTTCCGCCGCCGGGTCCATGAATTCCAACTGCACTTCGGCGGCCGGGAAGGTCACGCCGTCCAGTTCGAAGTCGCCGGTTTCCTGCACGGCACCGTCGGTGATCGGCACGCGGGCGATGATGGTCTTGCCGATATTCGCCTGCCAGACCCGCACCACGGCCACACCGTTGTGCGGAACGCGTGCGGCGTCCACCAGCCCCGCGCTGATGGCGAAGGAGCCCACCGCCGCCGACAGGTTGCCGCAGTTGCCGCTCCAGTCCACGAATGGCTTGTCGATGGACACCTGGCCAAACAGGTAGTCCACGTCGTGATCGGCGCGGGTGCTCTTGGCGAGGATTACGGTTTTGCTGGTGCTGGAGGTCGCACCGCCCATGCCATCGATTTGCTTGTCATACGGGTCGGGGCTGCCGATCACCCGCAGCAACAATGCATCCCGCGCAGCGCCGGGAACCTGGGCCGACTCGGGCAAATCCTTGAGGCTGAAAAACACCCCTTTACTGGTGCCGCCACGCATATAGGTGGCGGGAATCTTGATCTGCGGTACGTGTGCCATGGTGGTCCTCATGGGCCGGGGCGTTCACCCCGGCCACAGTTGTCAGGCGGTAACAGCCGATTCCAGGAAGTCCTGGGCAAAACGTTGCAACACGCCGCCCGCCTCGTAGATCGACACTTCTTCAGCCGTGTCCAGGCGGCAGGTCACCGGCACCTCGACACGCTCGCCATTCCTGCGGTTGATCAACAAGGTCAGCTGGGCACGCGGGGTGCGCTCGCCGATCACGTCGTAGGTTTCGGTACCGTCGATCTTCAAGGTCTTGCGGTCGGTGCCCGGCAGGAACTCCAGGGGCAACACGCCCATGCCCACCAGGTTGGTGCGGTGGATGCGCTCGAAGCCTTCGGCGGCGATCGCTTCCACACCGGCCAGGCGCACGCCCTTGGCCGCCCAGTCCCGGGACGAACCCTGGCCGTAGTCGGCACCGGCGATGATGATCAGCGGCTGCTTGCGCTCCATGTAGGTTTCGATGGCTTCCCACATGCGCGTGACCTTGCCTTCCGGCTCCAGGCGCGCCAGCGAACCCTGCTTGACCTTGCCGTCTTCAATGACCATTTCATTGAACAGCTTCGGGTTGGCGAAGGTGGCGCGCTGCGCGGTCAAATGGTCGCCCCTGTGAGTCGCGTAGGAGTTGAAGTCGACTTCCGGCAGGCCCATTTTCGCCAGGTATTCGCCGGCGGCACTGTCGAGCATGATCGCGTTGGACGGCGACAGGTGATCAGTGGTGATGTTGTCGGGCAGTACCGCCAGCGGGCGCATGCCCTTGAGCGGGCGCGCACCGGCCAGTGCGCCTTCCCAGTAAGGCGGGCGGCGGATGTAGGTGCTCTGCGGGCGCCAGTCGTACAGCGGCGTGACTTTGGGGCCGGTGTCTTCATGGATAGCGAACATCGGGATGTAGACCTGGCGGAACTGCTCCGGCTTGACCGAAGCCTTGACCACCGCGTCGATTTCTTCGTCGCTCGGCCAGATGTCCTTCAGGCGGATTTCCTGGCCGTTGGCGTCCAGGCCCAGCACGTCTTTTTCGATGTCGAAACGGATGGTGCCGGCAATCGCGTAAGCCACCACCAGCGGCGGCGAAGCGAGGAACGCCTGCTTGGCATACGGGTGGATACGGCCGTCGAAGTTGCGGTTACCCGAGAGCACGGCGGTGGCGTACAGGTCGCGGTCGATGATCTCTTGCTGGATCACCGGGTCGAGTGCGCCGGACATGCCGTTGCAGGTGGTGCAGGCAAACGCCACCACGCCAAAACCCAACTGCTCCAGCTCAGTGGTCAGCCCGGCTTCGTCGAGGTACATCGCCACGGTTTTCGAGCCCGGTGCCAGGGACGACTTGACCCACGGTTTGCGGGCCAGCCCGAGCTTGTTGGCGTTGCGCGCCAGCAACCCGGCAGCAATCACGTTGCGCGGGTTGCTGGTGTTGGTGCAGCTGGTGATAGCGGCGATGATCACCGCGCCGTCGGGCATTTGCCCCGGCACGTCATCCCACTGGCCAGAGATACCCTTGGCCGCCAGGTCGCTGGTGGCAACACGGGCGTGTGGGTTGCTCGGGCCGGCCATGTTGCGCACCACCGAGGACAAATCGAAGCTCAGGCCACGCTCGTATTGCGCGCCCTTGAGGTCGTCTGCCCACAGGCCGGTGTGGCGAGCGTATTGCTCCACCAGCGTCACTTGTTCGTCTTCACGGCCAGTGAGTTTCAGGTAGGCGATAGTCTGTTGGTCGATGTAGAACATCGCGGCCGTGGCGCCGTATTCCGGGGCCATGTTGGAGATGGTGGCGCGGTCGCCGAGGGTCAGCGCGGAGGCGCCTTCACCGAAGAACTCCAGCCACGCACCCACGACCTTTTGCTTGCGCAGGAACTCGGTCAGCGCCAGCACCATGTCAGTGGCGGTGATGCCCGGTTGCAGCTTGCCCGTAAGCTCCACGCCGACGCTTTCCGGCAGGCGCATCCACGAGGCGCGGCCGAGCATCACGCTCTCCGCTTCGAGGCCACCAACGCCGATAGCGATCACGCCCAGGGCGTCTACGTGCGGCGTGTGGCTGTCGGTGCCGACGCAGGTATCCGGGAAGGCCACGCCGTCGCGCACCTGGATCACCGGAGACATTTTCTCCAGGTTGATCTGGTGCATGATGCCGTTGCCCGGCGGGATCACGTCGACGTTCTTGAAGGCCTTTTTGGTCCACTCGATAAAGTGGAAACGGTCTTCGTTGCGACGGTCTTCGATGGCGCGGTTTTTCTCGAACGCGTCCGGGTCAAAGCCACCGGCTTCGACGGCCAGGGAGTGGTCGACGATCAGTTGGGTCGGCACCACCGGGTTGACCTGGGCCGGGTCACCGCCTTGCAGGGCGATGGCATCGCGCAGGCCGGCGAGGTCCACCAGGGCGGTCTGGCCGAGAATGTCGTGGCACACCACGCGGGCCGGGAACCACGGGAAATCGAGGTCGCGCTTGCGCTCGATCAGTTGGCTCAGGGAAGCGTCGAGGGTCGCCGGGTCGCAGCGACGCACCAGGTTCTCGGCGAGTACGCGGGAGGTGTACGGCAACGTGGCGTAGGCGCCGGGGGTGATTGCATCGACCGCCGCACGGGCGTCGTAGAAATCGAGGCGGCTGCCGGGCAGCGGTTTGCGGTGTTCAGTGTTCATAGGCTGGGACTCGGTCACGGTAAGGTGTACAGCAAAAACCTGTGGCACTGGCCTGGATGAACACGGTCCCTGTGGGAGCCGGGCTTGCCCGCGATGCAGGCACCTCGGTGTGTCAGTTACACCGAGGTGATGCTATCGCAGGCAAGCCAGCTCCCACATTGAACCGGTTCCGATCCTTAAAACCGGCGCCTCAGATTCCCACCATTCAGCGACGTTCGATTGGCACGAACTTGCGCTGCTCAACGCCGATGTACTCGGCGCTCGGACGGATGATGCGGTTGTTGGCTCGCTGCTCGAACACGTGAGCTGCCCATCCTGTCAGCCGCGAGCAGACGAAAATCGGGGTGAACAGCTTGGTCGGGATGCCCATGAAGTGGTACGCCGAGGCATGGTAGAAGTCGGCATTGGGGAACAGTTTCTTTTGCTCCCACATGGTCTTGTCGATGGCTTCGGAAACCGGGAACAACACGGTGTCGCCCACTTCGTCGGCGAGTTTTTTCGACCAGCCCTTGATCACTTCATTACGCGGGTCGCTGTCTTTATAGATCGCGTGGCCAAAGCCCATGATCTTGTCCTTGCGCGCCAGCATGCCAAGGGTGCCTTCCACCGCTTCCTGGGCGGACGAGAAACGCTCGATCATCTCCATCGCCGCTTCGTTGGCGCCGCCGTGCAGCGGGCCACGCAGGGAGCCGATGGCGGCGGTGACGCAGGAATACAGGTCTGACAGGGTCGAGGCACACACGCGGGCGGTGAAGGTCGAGGCGTTGAACTCGTGCTCGGCGTAGAGGATCAGCGAGACGTTCATCACTTTGACGTGCAAGTCGCTCGGCTTCTTGTCGTGCAGCAGGTGCAGGAAATGGCCGCCGATGGATGGCTCGTCGGTCACGCAGTTGATGCGCTGACCGTCGTGGCTGAAGCGGTACCAGTAGCACATGATCGCCGGGAACGCGGCCAGCAGGCGGTCGGTCACGTCGCGCTGCACGCTGAAGTCTTTCTCCGGCTCGATATTGCCCAGGAACGAGCAACCGGTGCGCATCACGTCCATCGGGTGGGCGTCGGCGGGGATGCGTTCCAGCACTTCTTTCAGCGCCTGGGGCAGGTCGCGCAGCTTGCCGAGTTTGGCGGTGTAGGCGGCCAGTTCGGCCTGGGTCGGCAGCTCGCCGTACAGCAGCAGGTAGGCGACTTCTTCAAACTGCGCGTCCGCAGCCAGTTCGCGCACGTCGTAGCCGCGATAGGTCAAGCCGGCACCGGCCTGGCCCACGGTGGACAGTGCGGTTTGCCCGGCAACCTGGCCACGCAGGCCAGCTCCACTCAGTACTTTTGCTTCGGCCATGGTTATCTCCAATCTTGTCGTTATTAGGGGGGCGCTCGCCTTACTTCTTGGCGGCGAACAGCGCGTCGAGCTTTTGCTCGAAGGTGTGGTAGTCGATGCGATCGTAAAGCTCCATGCGGGTTTGCATGGTGTCGATCACGTTCTGCTGGGTGCCGTCGCGACGGATCGCGGTGTAGACGTTCTCGGCGGCCTTGTTCATGGCGCGGAAGGCCGAGAGCGGGTACAGCACGATGGAAACATCCGCAGATTTCAACTGGTCGACGGTGTAGAGCGGCGTGGCACCGAACTCGGTGATGTTGGCCAGGATCGGCGCTTTCACGCGGGAGGCGAACAGCTTGTACATCTCCAGCTCCGTGATGGCTTCCGGGAACACCATGTCGGCACCGGCCTCGATGCAGGCGGCGGCGCGCTCCAGGGCGGATTCCAGGCCTTCAACGGCCAGCGCATCGGTACGGGCCATGATCACGAAGCTGTCATCGGTGCGCGCATCCACGGCGGCCTTGATGCGGTCGACCATTTCCTGTTGCGAGACGATTTCTTTATTCGGGCGATGGCCGCAACGCTTGGCGCCCACCTGGTCTTCGATATGGATCGCCGCCGCGCCGAACTTGATCATCGACTTGACGGTGCGCGCCACGTTGAACGCCGAGGAGCCGAAACCGGTGTCCACGTCCACCAGCAGCGGCAGGTCGCACACGTCGGTGATGCGGCGCACGTCGGTCAGCACGTCATCCAGGCCGGTAATCCCCAGGTCCGGCACGCCGAGGGAGCCTGCAGCCACCCCGCCACCCGACAGGTAGATCGCCTTGAAACCGGCACGCTTGGCCAGCAGCGCGTGGTTGGCGTTGATCGCGCCGACCACCTGCAAGGGATGCTCGCTGGCGACCGCGTCACGGAAACGCTGGCCGGGAGTAGTGTTGTTATTGGAACTCATGACTCACCTCGTGATTGGGGAGCGCCGTCCGGGAAGTGACGGGCAATGTTGCGTTTGGAAGCGCCGATATGCCGGCGCATCAACAACTCGGCCAGTTCACCGTCGCGATCGGCAATCGCGTCAAGAATGCGGTGATGCTCGGCAAAGGCCTGGCGTGGACGATTGGGGGTGGCGGAGAACTGGATGCGGTACATACGCACCAACTGGTACAGCTCGCCGCACAACATTTGGGTCAGGGTGCGGTTACCGGCGCCTTGAATTATCCGGTAATGAAAATCGAAGTCGCCTTCCTGCTGGTAGTAGCCGACACCGGCCTGGAACGCGGCATCGCGCTCATGGGTATGCAACACCTGGCGCAATTCTTCGATTTCAGCGTCGGTCATGCGCTCGGCCGCCAGGCGGCAGGCCATGCCTTCCAGGGACTCGCGGATTTCGTAGAGTTCGATCAGCTCTTCATGGCTCAAGGACACTACTCGCGCGCCCACATGGGGAATGCGCACCAGCAGGCGCTGGCCTTCCAGGCGGTGGATCGCCTCGCGCAGCGGGCCACGGCTGATGCCATAGGTGCGCGCCAGTTCCGGCTCGGAGATCTTGCTGCCCGGGGCGATTTCGCCCTTGACGATGGCGGCCTGGATACGCCGGAAGACGTTCTCGGACATGGTCTGGGAATCGTCTTGGGCCATCACTGGGGTTTCCAGTTGATCCAGCATATTGTCGACACCTTTAAAAGCAATGCCGCAAAAACTAGCCAATCAGCCCCTGATAGTCAAAGAATAAATACATATTGTCGACAATCGTCTAATAACCCACCTTGCACCCTATCGGGGCATGGCCGGCTGCCAGCGCTGGCGCAAGAAAACCTTCATGTTAGAATGCCGGCCACTTTTGCCTCACATCCCTGGATGAAAAGGCGCACGAGGGAGCTTGCGCAGCAATGCCAGTCGCCTTGAATTGAACATCGCACTGCACCGCGTCAGGATTTATGAGACTCAAGCCCTTCCCCCTTTTGCTTTTAATGCTTGTACCGGGCCTTGGCGTTGCTGCCGAGAAGACCGTGTATGGCCTCAATGAATACGCCAAGTTGGCAGGCATTGACCTGGAAGTGGCCGCCAAACTCGACACCGGCGCCAAGACTGCATCGTTGAGCGCCCGCGACATCAAGCGTTTCAAGCGCAACGGCGAATCCTGGGTGCGCTTTTACCTGGCGATCGACACCGCCCATTCCCACCCCATCGAGCGTCCCCTGGCCCGCGTGAGCAAGATCAAGCGCCGCGCCGGTGACTACGACCCCGATGAAGACAAGAACTACACCGCCCGTCCAGTGATTGCCCTGGACATCTGCATGGGCACCGCTTTACGCAGCATCGAAGTGAACTTGACTGACCGCAGCGCCTTCCAATACCCGCTGCTGATCGGCTCCGAAGCGCTGAAACGCTTTGATGCGCTGGTCGACCCCAGTCTTAAATACGCGGCGGGCAAACCTGCCTGCGCCACCGACGCTCATACCGCTGAGTAATTTGAATGCGCTCTCTTAATCTGCACCTGAAAATCCTGATCGCCGTGTTGGTGGTCCTGGGCATTTCGGTCACCGCCTATCAGATTTTCGTGCTGGGGATTCCCGTCACCGAGGACGCCACCGACGACCTGTGGAACATCGACGCCAAGGTCGAGTTCGTCGCCAGCGCCAAGGACCCGGTAAAAATCCAGATGTTCGTGCCGCCCCTGAGCCGCGACTTCGTCAGCCTGAATGAAAGCTTTATCTCGAATAACTACGGCGTGAGCGTCAACCGCCTCGACGGCAACCGCAAGGTCACCTGGTCGGCCCGCCGGGCCAAGGGCAACCAGACCCTCTACTACCGCCTGGTACTGACCAAGCGTTACAGCGGTGAAAAGGTCAAGGTCAAGGGCCCGACCTTCCGCGACAGCATCGCCGTCGAAGGCCCGGAAAAAATCGCCGCCGAAGCCCTGCTGGCGCCGATCCGCCAGCACTCGGCCGACGTCGAGACCTTTATCAGCGAAGCCATCAAGCGCACCAACAACCTCAACGACGACAACGTGAAGCTGCTGCTGGCGGGCGACCCGTCGACGCCACACAAGGCCAAGATCGTCGAGTTGCTGCTGTCCATCGCCCACGTGCCGGTGGAAAAGGTCCACACCATCCGCCTGGTGGCCGACCAGCCGCAAACCCCGGAACTCTGGCTGCGCAGCTTCAACGGCAATGACTGGTTGTACTTCAACCCTGACACCGGCGAACAAGGCCTGCCGGCCGACCGCCTGCTGTGGTGGACCGGCGATGAAAACCTGATCACTGTCGACGGTGGCAAGAAAGCCATGGTGACCTTCAGCCTCAACAACAGCGAAATGAACGCGATTCGCCTGGCCAAGCTGACGGACGAAAACACCGACGCCAACTTCCTCGAATACTCCCTGTACGGCCTGCCGCTGCAAACCCAGCAGACCTTCATGATCATGGTGATGATCCCGATTGGCGTGCTGGTGATCCTGATCCTGCGCAACCTGATCGGCCTGCAGACCCTCGGCACGTTTACTCCGGTACTGATTGCCCTGGCGTTCCGCGAGACACAGCTGGGCTTCGGGATTGTGCTGTTCACCATTATTACGGCGCTGGGGCTGTCGCTGCGGTCTTACCTGGAACACTTGAAACTGCAGATGCTGCCGAGGCTGTCGGTGGTGCTGACCTTCGTGGTGGTGCTGATTGCGGCCATCAGCCTGTTCAGCCACAAGCTGGGCCTGGAGCGCGGGCTGTCGGTGGCGCTGTTCCCGATGGTGATTCTGACCATGACCATTGAACGCCTGTCGATCACCTGGGAAGAGCGCGGTGGCGGCCATGCGATGAAAGTCGCGATCGGCACGCTGTTCGCGGCGTCCCTGGCCCACATCATCATGAGCGTGCCGGAGCTGATCTACTTCGTGTTCACCTTCCCGGCGATCCTGTTGATCCTGGTGGGCTTCATGCTGGCCATGGGTCGCTATCGCGGCTACCGCCTGACCGAACTGGTGCGCTTCAAGGCGTTCCTCAAGGCTGACTCGTAATGTTCGGCTTCTGGAAGACCTGGAAGGCCCTCGAAGCGCGGGGGATCATGGGCATCAACCGGCGTAACGCCGACTACGTGCTCAAGTACAACAAGCGCAGCCTGTACCCGATCGTGGATGACAAGATCATCACCAAGGAACGGGCCATGGAGGCCGGCATCCATGTGCCGGAGATGTACGGGATCATTTCCACCGAAAAGGAAATCGACAAGCTCGACGAGATCATCGGCGGGCGCAGCGACTTCGTGATCAAGCCGGCCCAGGGCGCCGGCGGTGACGGCATCCTGGTGATTGCCGACCGTTTTGAAGGGCGCTATCGCACGGTCTCCGGCAAGATCATCAGCCATGAAGAGATCGAACATCAGATTTCCAGCATCCTCACCGGCCTGTATTCCCTCGGCGGCCACCGTGACCGGGCGCTGATCGAATACCGGGTGGTGCCCGACCAGATCTTCAAAAGCATCAGCTACGAAGGCGTGCCCGACATCCGCATCATTGTGCTGATGGGCTACCCGGTGATGGCCATGCTGCGCTTGCCCACCCGCCAGTCCGGCGGCAAGGCCAACCTGCACCAGGGCGCGATTGGCGTGGGTGTCGACCTCGCCACCGGCCTGACCCTGCGTGGCACCTGGCTGAACAACATCATCACCAAGCACCCCGACACCACCAACGCGGTGGACGGCGTGCAACTGCCCAACTGGGACGGTTTCATGAAGCTCGCGGCCGGCTGCTATGAGCTGTGCGGCCTGGGCTATATCGGCGTGGACATGGTGCTGGACCAGGAAAAAGGCCCGTTGATCCTGGAGCTCAACGCACGCCCGGGGCTGAATATCCAGATTGCCAACGACTGCGGACTGACCTTGCGCACCCACGCGGTGGAGGCCCGACTGGAAGAGTTGAAGGCCGCCGGTGTAACGGAAACGCCGGAAGAGCGGGTGAAGTTTGTGCAGGAAATGTTTGGGCATATTCCTGCGGTCGAGGGCTGAATCCAGTGAGCTGTTCCGTACACCCGCTGCCCTACCGGGCCAACCCTGCCGAATACTTTGCAGCGATTCGCCATGCCCCCGGCGCAGTGCTGCTGGACAGCGGCCGACCGGCTGCCGACCGTGGCCGGTATGACCTGCTGAGCGCCTGGCCCGAGGCAACCCTGACGGTGCAACCCGACGAAAGCGGCAGCGATTTCCTGCAACGCCTACGGGAAAACCTGACGTTGCTGGGTGAAGCCAGCATTCCTGCGCCCTATGAGCTGCCATTCGCCGGTGGCCTGATCGGTTACCTGAGCTACGACTTCGGTCGTCATCTTGAACACTTGCCGCACTTGGCCGTGGACGACCTGCACCTGCCGGACGCGCGCTTTGGCCTGTACCCCTGGGCCCTGATCAGCGATCACCAGGCGCAGACCAGCCAACTGGTGTTCCACCCCAAACTGGCGGACAGCGAGCGGCAACGCCTGATCAGCCTGTTCAGCCAGCCGGCCATCCACGCACCGGCAACCTTCAAGCTGCAAGGCCCAATGGCGCCGGACGTGACCGCCGAAACCTACAAGCAGGCCCTCGCCCGCATCCAGGACTACATCCAGGCCGGCGACTGCTACCAGGTCAACTTCGCCCAACGCTTCCGCGCACTGTGCAGTGGCGACCCTTGGGTGGCTTACTGCGCCCTGCGTGAAGCCTGCCCGACGCCGTTTTCCGGGTTTCAGAGCCTGCCGGATGATGGCGCGGTGTTGAGTTTGTCGCCGGAGCGCTTCGTCAAAATCAGCCAGCGCCAGGTAGAGACTCGCCCGATCAAGGGCACCCGGCCACGCGGTGCAACGCCCGCAGAAGATGCGGCCAACGCCGCCGAGCTGCTGGCCAGCCCCAAGGACCGAGCCGAGAACCTGATGATCGTCGACCTGCTGCGCAACGACCTGGGCCGCACCTGCCGTACCGGCTCGGTGAAGGTCCCGGAGTTGTTCAGCCTCGAGAGCTATCCGAATGTGCACCACCTGGTGAGCAGCGTGACCGGCGAACTGGCCGACGATAAAGACGCCCTCGACCTGATCGCCGGCAGCTTCCCCGGCGGGTCCATCACCGGCGCCCCGAAGATTCGCGCGATGCAGATCATCGACGAGCTGGAGCCGACCCGGCGTGGCTTGTACTGCGGGTCACTGGTGTACCTGGACGTGCGCGGTGAGATGGACAGCTCCATCGCCATTCGCAGCTTGCTGGTCAAGGATGGGCAGGTGTGCTGCTGGGGCGGCGGCGGGATCGTCGCGGACTCGCAATGGCAGGCGGAGTACCAGGAGTCGATGACCAAGGTGCGGGTGTTGTTGGAGACGCTGGAAGGCCTGTAGCGACTGGACAGGCCTCATCGCAGGCAAGCCAGCCCCCACATTTGAATGGGTTCACACTTCAAAATGTGGGAGCTGGCTTGCCTGCGATGAGGGTGTCAGCTGCGCCGCATGACTTACAGGCTCAACGTCCGATTCGACGCCTTGATGAACTCTTTCTTCAAGTCCTCAAACGTATGCACCGCCGGGAACTGCGGGAACTCGCGGATCACGTTCTCCGGCGCGTGGAACAGAATCCCGCGGTCTGCCTCACCCAGCATGGTGGTGTCGTTGTAGGAATCACCGGCGGCAATCACCCGGTAGTACAGGGTCTTGAAGGCCAGTACCGACTGACGTTTGGGATCTTTCTGACGCAGTTGGTAGCTCACCACCCGGTCGTTCTCGTCAGTGATCAAGCGATGGCACAGCAAGGTCGGGAAGCCCAGTTGACGCATCAACGGTTGGGAGAACTCATAAAACGTGTCCGACAGGATCACCACCTGGAAGCGCTCGCGCAGCCAGTTGACGAATTCAATGGCGCCGTCCAGGGGCTTGAGGGTGGCGATCACTTCCTGGATGTCCGACAGTTTCAGCCCGTGCTCATCAAGAATGCGCAGGCGCTGTTTCATCAGCACGTCGTAGTCGGGAATGTCCCGGGTCGTGGCCCGCAAGGATTCAATACCGGTTTTTTCGGCGAAGGCGATCCAGATTTCCGGGACCAGCACCCCTTCCAGGTCAAGACAGGCAATTTCCACAAGACACTCCCATTTAAAGTTATTGAGTTGAGCGAGCAAAAGGACTGCCGAACTCTAGCGATTCACGCTGGCCGCCGCAACGCAGGCGGGATTTTGTTACCATCGCCCCCCTATAGAGCGCTCAGCGCCATTGACCTGTAGGAACCGTCCTGATGAACCAAGCCTTCGACGTCGCTGAACTCGCCGCGACTTACGCCAACAAATCCGCCCAGGACATTCTCAAGCTGGCGTTCAGCCAGTTTGGCGACGACCTGTGGATCTCTTTCAGCGGTGCCGAGGACGTGGTGCTGGTAGACATGGCCTGGAAGCTGAACAAGAACGTCAAGGTGTTCAGCCTCGACACCGGCCGCCTGCACCCGGAGACCTACCGGTTCATCGAGCAGGTGCGTGAGTTCTACAAGATCGACATCGAGCTGATCTCGCCCGACCAGAGCAAGCTGGAACCCTTCGTCAAGGAAAAGGGCCTGTTCAGCTTCTACAAGGACGGCCATGGCGAGTGCTGCGGCGTGCGCAAGATCGAACCGCTGCGCCGCAAGCTGTCCGGCGTGAGCGCCTGGGCCACCGGCCAGCGCCGCGACCAGAGCCCAGGCACCCGCAGCCAGGTGGCCGCGCTGGAAATCGACAGCGCCTTCTCCACACCGGAACGCACCCTGTACAAGTTCAACCCGCTGGCGCAGATGACCAGCGAAGAGATCTGGGGTTACATCCGCATGCTGGAGTTGCCGTACAACAGCCTGCACGAGCGCGGTTTTATCAGCATCGGCTGTGAGCCCTGCACCCGCCCGGTACTGCCGAACCAGCACGAACGCGAAGGCCGTTGGTGGTGGGAAGAAGCAACCCAGAAGGAATGCGGGTTGCACGCGGGAAACATCATCAGCAAGGCGTAACGCCAGACCGAGAATCCTGTACACAGAAATGTCACCATCGGTGCCATTTTTGTGTGCACTTATAAAATCCTGCACCGAAAAGTTACACCCTCCTGCGTAGCACCTCCGCTTAAATCCCGTCCCGTCCCCGCGCTACAAAATAAATAGCTGTTCAATCGGTCAATTTATATCGCTTTAAATTCAGCTGTTTATTTCCAATCACTCTAAAAACCAAATCCTTCGACATTTTCCCAGGCGAAAATCTGGCACGCATGTGGCTTAAGGCAAAATACATTTTGTATACAATTAATAAAAAAGATACATACACTTTGACATCAGCCAACCGCCTGCTGATGTCCAGGAGCCTGCCGGAATGCGTACAAGTCTCTCCAATAACATCGCACTGGATCTGCCCTCCTCCACCCTGAACCCCGAGGCCGCGAGCCCCGGCCCGCTGGTACTCAGCCCGCGCCTGCACAACAAGGACCTTGCGCCTACCAAGGCCGAAGGCCGGCGCTGGGGCCGCTACAGCATCTTTGCCCTGTGGACCAACGATGTGCACAACATCGCCAACTATTCCTTCGCCATTGGCCTGTATGCGCTGGGCCTGGGCGGCTGGCAGATTCTGCTGTCCCTGGGAATCGGCGCGGCGCTGGTGTACTTCTTCATGAACCTGTCCGGCTATATGGGGCAGAAGACCGGCGTGCCGTTTCCGGTGATCAGCCGCATCAGTTTCGGCATCCATGGCGCGCAGATTCCGGCGCTGATTCGCGCGGTGATCGCGATCGCCTGGTTCGGGATTCAGACCTACCTCGCCTCGGTGGTTTTCCGCGTGCTGTTGACGGCAGTTCATCCAGGTTTTGCCGACTACGACCACAACTCGATCCTCGGCTTGTCGAGCCTCGGCTGGGCGTGTTTCGTGGCGATCTGGCTTGTGCAACTGGCCATCCTCGCCTATGGCATGGAGATGGTACGTCGCTATGAAGCGTTCGCCGGGCCGGTGATTTTGCTGACCGTGGCATCCCTGGCCGGCTGGATGTACTTCCAGGCGGGCGGCCAGATCGCCTGGTCGATCCGCGAGCCGCTGAGCGGTGGCGAAATGTGGCGCAATATCTTTGCCGGTGGCGCGCTGTGGCTGGCGATCTACGGCACGCTGATCCTGAATTTCTGCGACTTCGCCCGCTCTTCGCCCTGCCGCAAGACCATCAAGGTCGGCAACTTCTGGGGCCTGCCGGTGAATATCCTGGTGTTCGCCGCCATCACCGTGCTGCTGTGTGGCGGGCAGTTCCACCTCAATGGCCGGGTGATCGAGAGCCCCACGGAAATCATCGCGGCGATTCCAAACACCTTCTTCCTGGTGCTGGGTTGCCTGGCGTTCCTGATCGTGACCGTGGCGGTGAACATCATGGCCAACTTCGTCGCACCGGCCTTTGTGCTGAGCAACCTGGCGCCCAAGTACCTGAACTTCCGCCGCGCCGGGCTGATCAGCGCCACCGTGGCGGTGCTGATCCTGCCGTGGAACCTCTACAACAGCCCGTTGGTGATCGTGTATTTCCTCTCGGGCCTGGGCGCGCTGTTGGGGCCGTTGTACGGCGTGATCATGGTCGACTACTGGCTGATCCGCAAAAGCCAGGTGGATGTGCCGCAGCTGTATAGCGAAGACCCGAATGGCGCTTATTACTACAGCCGCGGCGTCAATCTGCGCGCGGTGGCTGCGTTTATTCCTGCGGCGGTGATCGCCATTCTCCTCGCGCTGCTGCCCGGTTTTGCCCACGTGTCGCCCTTCTCCTGGCTGATTGGCGCCGGTATTGCAGGGCTGCTGTACCTGCTGTTTGCCAAACGCCAGCCGTATTACGCCGATGTGAGCGGCGAAAGCATTGCAGTCGATAACGTCAGTCATTAAGTAAGGACATTCCATGCGCATCCTTGTGGTCAACGTCAACACCACCGAATCCATCACTGAGGCCATCGCCAAACAGGCGCGGACGGTGGCGTCCCCGGGCACCGAGATCGTCGGGCTGACGCCGTTTTTTGGTGCGGAATCGGTGGAGGGCAACTTTGAAAGCTACCTGGCGGCCATTGCCGTGATGGACCGGGTGATGGCCTACGACCAGCCGTTCGACGCGGTGATCCAGGCCGGGTACGGCGAGCATGGCCGCGAAGGGTTGCAGGAGTTGCTCAATGTGCCGGTGGTGGACATCACCGAAGCGGCCGCCAGCACCGCCATGTTCCTCGGCCACGCCTATTCGGTGGTGACCACCCTGGACCGCACCGTGCCGCTGATCGAGGACCGGCTGAAGCTGGCGGGTTTGTATCAGCGTTGCGCGTCGGTGCGGGCCAGCGGCATGGCCGTGCTGGAACTGGAAGAAGACCCGTTGCGCGCCATGGAAGCCATCGTGCGCCAGGCTGAATTGGCGATCAGCGAAGACAAGGCCGAAGTGATCTGCCTGGGCTGCGGGGGCATGGCCGGGCTGGATGAACAGATTCGCTACCGCACCAAGGTTCCGGTGGTTGACGGCGTGACGGCGGCAGTGACGATTGCCGAAGGATTGGTGCGGTTGGGCCTGTCGACCTCGAAGATCCGCACGTATGCGACGCCGAGGCCGAAGAAAGTGATCGGCTGGCCGGGGCGTTCCTAGATCGCACTGAACCGCTGCCCCAGCTCGCGCTCGACAAACTGCTCGAGGATGAAATCCACAAACGCCCGGGTCTTGCCGGGCAGCAGTTTGTGTTCGGCGTAGTACAGCGAGATGTTGCCGTCGTCGACGTACCAGTCGGGCAGTACCCGTACCAGTTGGCCGCTGTCCAGATACGGTACCGCCATCGGCATGCTGACCAGCGCAATCCCCAGGCCCTGGGCGCTGGCGCAGCAGGCGGCGCCGGAGTCACTCATGGTCATGCGCGGCTTGAGCACCAACGGGCGTTGTTCGCGCGTACGGTGGGTGAGTTGCCAGGAACGTACGCGCCCGGTTTGCGGTGAGCGGATCAGGATGCCGTTGCAGAGCGACAAGTCCTCGGGGGCGATCACCGGCTTGCGTGTGGCGAGGTATGCCGGCGAAGCCAGCAGGATCCGGTGCGCCGGTGCCAGCTTGCGCGCGACCACGCCTTGGGGCAGTTCAAAACCACCGCCGATCGCCGCATCGAAGCCTTGTCCGATCAGGTCCACCTGGCGGTTATCGAAATGCCAGTCGGGGTTGATGTCAGGAAAACGCCTTAGAAACTCCCCCAGCAACGGCACCACATAACGGTTGCCGAACACCGTGCCCATGCTCACTTTCAGCGTGCCCACCGGCCGGCCTTCGGCACTGGCCAGGTTGGCCACGGCGTTTTGAATGGTGGTGAGGCTGCCACTGACTTCCTCCAGGAACAGTTTGCCGGCTTCCGTCAGGGTCAGGCGCCGGGTGCTACGCTGGAACAGCCGTACACCGAGGCGTGCCTCCAGCTTGGCCACACTTTTGCCCACGGCCGCCGGGGTCAGGCTCAGGTGCCGGGCTGCCTCGGCAAAGCTGCCGCCTTCGGCGCTGCGCACGAAGCATTCGATACTGCCAAAGCTTTCCATATCGCCCCACTCTAAACTTTTGGTTTACACAGACTATAGCAATCACGGTCTACCGGGCGCGCCGGGTGAGGTCGATACTCGGCTCCAACCTCAACACACCTTTTGGAGAATGACATGACCACACAAAACCTCAGCGGCAAAGTCGCCTTGATCCAGGGCGGTTCCCGCGGTATCGGCGCCGCCATCGTCAAGCGCCTGGCCGCCCAGGGCGCAGCCGTCGCCTTTACCTACGTCAGCTCGGCCGCCAAGGCCGAGGAATTGCAGAACAGCGTGATCAGCGAAGGCGGCAAAGCCCTGGCGATCCATGCCGACAGCGCCGACGCAGACGCCATCCGCAGCGCCGTCAACGCCACCGTCAAGGCATTCGGGCGCCTGGATATCCTGGTCAACAACGCAGGCGTGCTGGCCGTCGGCCCGCTGGAAGATTTCAAACTGGAAGACTTCGACCGCACCCTGGCGATCAACGTGCGCAGCGTGTTTGTGGCCACCCAGGAAGCTGCGCGCCACATGGGCGAAGGTGGCCGCATCATCAACATCGGCAGCACCAACGCCGAACGCATGCCATTTGCCGGTGGCGGCCCGTACGCCATGAGCAAATCCGCGCTGGTAGGCCTGACCAAAGGCCTTGCACGGGACCTTGGGCCACGTGGCATCACCATTAATAACGTGCAGCCAGGCCCGGTGGATACCGACATGAACCCGGCCAGTGGTGACTTCGCCGAGAGCCTGATCGGCTTAATGGCCGTCGGCCGTTATGGCCATGTGGAAGAGGTCGCCAGTTTCGTCGCTTACCTGGTGGGCCCTGAAGCCGGCTATATCACCGGCGCCAGCCTGACCATCGACGGCGGTTTCAGCGCGTAAGGCAAAGCTGCGACATCACACCACGCTCCGACCTTGGTCGACACTGACTAACGCCAAGCATCATGCGAGACTGTTCGCCCGGGCCGGGAATGCCCGGGCGTTCTTATGTCTGGAGTTCTCATGACGCTGTCCAGCGGGCTGATCGCCGCCGTTGCCCTGGCCTATATGGCCATTATGTTTGCCATCGCCTTCTACGGTGACCGTCGCCATGGGCCGTTGCCACCGCGCGTGCGTGCCTGGGTGTATAGCCTGTCGCTGGCGGTGTATTGCACCAGCTGGACCTTCTTTGGTGCCGTAGGCCAGGCGGCCGAACAGTTGTGGGCGTTCTTACCGATCTACCTCGGACCGGTGCTGCTGCTGGTGCTCGCGCCGTGGGTCCTGCAGAAGATGGTGCTGATCAGCAAGCAGGAAAACATCACCTCCATCGCCGACTTTATTGCCGCCCGCTATGGCAAATCCCAATCCCTCGCGGTGGTGGTGGCGCTGATCTGCCTGGTGGGCGTCCTGCCTTATATAGCCTTGCAGCTTAAAGGCATCGTGCTGGGGGTGAACCTGCTGATCGGTGCCAGCACCGATACCACCGGCACCCGCTCCCAGGACACGGCGCTGATCGTGTCGTTGGTATTGGCGTTGTTCACCATTGTGTTCGGTACCCGCAACCTGGACGCCACGGAACACCACCGGGGCATGGTGCTGGCGATTGCCTTTGAATCCCTGGTCAAGCTGTTCGCGTTTCTCGCCGTGGGTGCGTTTGTGACCTACGGCCTGTACGACGGTTTCGAAGACTTGTTCAGCCAGGCGATGCTCGCGCCACGGCTGGAGGAGTACTGGAAAGAAACCGTCAACTGGCCTTCGATGGTGGTGCAAACCGGCGTAGCCATGATGGCGATCATCTGCCTGCCCCGGCAGTTTCACGTCACCGTGGTCGAAAACATTGACCCTCAGGACCTGCGCCTGGCCAAGTGGGTGTTCCCGGCGTACCTGATCCTCGCCGCGCTGTTTGTGATCCCGATTGCCCTCGGCGGGAAGATGATGCTTCCGGGTTCGGTATTGCCGGATTCCTACGTGATCAGCCTGCCGCTGGCCGAAGCCCATCCGGCCCTCGCCGTGCTGGCATTTATCGGCGGTGCCTCGGCGGCCACGGGCATGGTGATCGTCGCAAGCATCGCGTTGTCGACCATGGTTTCCAACGACATGCTGTTGCCCTGGCTGCTGCGCCGCTCCAGCGCCGAACGGCCATTTGAGGTATTTCGTCACTGGATGTTGTCGGTGCGTCGGGTGAGCATTGTGATCATCCTGCTGCTGGCTTACGTCAGTTACCGGCTGCTGGGGTCCTCTGCCAGCCTTGCAACGATCGGGCAGATTGCCTTCGCCGCCGTGACCCAACTGGCACCGGCGATGCTGGGTGCGTTGTATTGGAAACAGGCCAACCGACGCGGGGTATTTGCCGGGTTGGCGGCGGGTACGTTCCTGTGGTTCTACACCTTGGTCCTACCGGTCACCGCGAAAAGTCTCGGCTGGTCGTTCAGCCTTTTCCCCGGCATGACGTGGTTGCATTCGCACCCGTTGGGTCTATCGGTGACTTCTCTGACGCTGGGCACCGTATTTTCCCTGGCGGGTAACTTCACGTTGTTCGTGTGGGTCTCCATGCTCTCGCGCACGCGGGTGTCGGAGCATTGGCAGGCCGGGCGTTTTATTGGCCAGGAAACCAGCCAACGGGCCAGCGCCCGCTCGATGCTCTCGGTGCAGATCAACGATTTGCTCAGCCTCGCGGCGCGGTTTGTCGGTGAAGAACGGGCTCACCAGAGTTTCGTGCGTTTCGCCTACCGCCAGGGCAAAGGCTTTAACCCCAACCAGAACGCCGACAACGACTGGATCGCCCACACCGAACGCCTGCTGGCCGGTGTGCTGGGGGCCTCATCGACCCGGGCGGTGGTGAAAGCCGCCATTGAAGGCCGGGAAATGCAGCTGGAGGACGTGGTACGCATCGCCGACGAAGCGTCGGAAGTGCTGCAGTTCAACCGGGCGCTGTTGCAAGGCGCCATCGAAAACATCACCCAGGGCATCAGCGTGGTGGACCAGTCCCTGCGGCTGGTGGCGTGGAACCGGCGCTATCTGGAGCTGTTCAATTACCCCGACGGTCTGATCAGCGTGGGCCGGCCGATTGCCGACATTATTCGCTACAACGCCGAGCGCGGGCTGTGCGGCCCGGGCGAGGCCGAAGTGCACGTGGCGCGCCGCCTGCACTGGATGCGCCAGGGTCGCGCGCACACGTCCGAGCGGCTGTTTCCCAATGGCCGGGTGATCGAACTGATCGGCAACCCGATGCCGGGCGGCGGGTTTGTCATGAGTTTCACCGACATCACCGCGTTCCGCGAAGCCGAGCAGGCACTCACCGAGGCCAATGAAGGGCTGGAGCAGCGGGTGACCGAGCGTACCCATGAACTGTCCCAACTGAACGTCGCGCTGACCGACGCCAAGGGTGTCGCCGAGACCGCCAGCCAGTCAAAAACCCGGTTCCTCGCGGCGGTCAGTCACGACTTGATGCAGCCGTTGAACGCCGCCAGGCTGTTCTCCGCCGCCCTCTCCCACCAGAACGACGGCATGTCGGCCGATGCCCGGCAGTTGGTGCAGCACCTCGACAGTTCGCTGCGTTCGGCGGAAGACCTGATCAGCGACCTGCTGGATATCTCGCGCCTGGAAAACGGCAAGATCAATCCGCAGCGCCAGCCCTTCGTGCTCAACGAACTGTTTGATACGTTGGGCGCCGAGTTCAAGGCGCTGGCCCAGGAGCAGGGTTTGCGCTTCCGGCTGCGGGGCAGTCGCTTGCGGGTGGACAGTGACATCAAGTTGCTGCGGCGGGTGTTGCAGAACTTCCTCACCAACGCGTTCCGCTATGCCGACGGGCCGGTGCTGCTGGGTGTCAGGCGCCGTCGCGGTGAGTTGTGCCTGGAGGTGTGGGACCGTGGTCCCGGCATTCCCCAGGACAAGCAGAAAGTCATCTTCGAAGAATTCAAACGCCTGGACAGCCATCAGACCCGCGCGGAGAAGGGACTGGGCCTGGGCCTGGCGATTGCCGACGGCTTGTGCCGCGTGCTCGGGCATCGCTTGAGCGTGCGCTCATGGCCCGGCAAGGGCAGTGTCTTCAGCGTCCGCGTGCCGTTGGCGCGTACCCAGGTCAGTGCACCCGCCAAGCCGGCGCTCGAAAGCGGCCAACCGCTGAGCGGCGCCCAGGTGCTGTGTGTGGACAACGAAGAAAGCATCCTGATCGGCATGCGCAGCTTGCTAACGCGCTGGGGCTGTGAAGTCTGGACTGCCCGCGACCAGGCGCAATGTGCCGCGCTGCTGGCGGAGGGCGTACGGCCGCAACTGGCCCTGGTGGATTACCACCTCGACAACGGCGAAACCGGCACCGAGCTGATGGGCTGGCTACGGGCGCAATTGGCAGAGCCGATCCCAGGTGTGGTGATCAGTGCCGATGGACGGCCAGAGATGGTGGCCCAGGTGCATGCGGCGGGGCTGGATTACCTGGCCAAGCCGGTGAAGCCGGCGGCGCTGCGGGCGTTGTTGAGCCGGCATCTGCCGCTCTGACCCTGTGGGAGCTGGCTTGCCTGCGATGCAGGCGGCTCGGTCTCTGCAGTGAAACCGAGTTGCTACCCTCGCAGGCAAGCCAGCTCCCACAAAGGCCGGTGACTATTCCGGCAACTGCGCCACGCCGTCTTCATCGGTCATCGCCCGCTCCAGCAGGTCAGCCGGCAGGCTTTTGCTGGCGCGGGCACCAAGCAGCTTCAATTGCTCGGTACGGCTGACCAGGTTTCCGCGTCCATCTGTCAGCTTGTTGCGCGCCGCGCTGTAGGCTTTGTCCAACTGCTGCAGGCGGTTGCCCACCTCGTCCAGGTCCTGGATAAACAGCACGAACTTGTCATACAGCCAACCGGCGCGCTCGGCGATTTCCCGGGCGTTCTGGCTTTGCCGCTCCTGTTTCCACAGGCTGTCGATAACCCGCAAGGTGGCCAGCAGCGTGGTGGGGCTGACGATCACGATATTGCGGTCGAACGCTTCCTGGAACAGGTTAGGCTCCGCTTGAAGCGCCGCCGAAAACGCGGCTTCGATGGGCACGAACAGCAGCACGAAATCCAGACTGTGCAGACCTTCCAGGCGCTTGTAGTCCTTGCCGGCCAGGCCTTTGACGTGGTTACGCAACGACAGCACGTGCTGCTTCAGGGCGACCTGGCCGATCGCTTGATCGTCCTCGGCGACGTACTGCTGATAGGCGGTCAGGCTCACTTTGGAGTCCACCACCACCTGCTTGTCACCCGGCAGCATGATCAACACGTCGGGCTGGAAGCGCTCGCCGTCCGGGCCCTTGAGGCTGACCTGGGTCTGGTACTCGCGGCCCTTTTCCAGACCGGCGTGTTCCAACACCCGTTCCAGAATCAATTCGCCCCAGTTGCCCTGGGTTTTCTGGCCCTTGAGGGCCCGCGTCAGGTTGGTGGCTTCATCGGACAGGCGCAGGTTCAGCTGCTGCAGGCGCTCCAGCTCCTTGGCCAGGGAGAACCGCTCGCGGGCTTCGCTCTGGTAGCTTTCTTCAACGCGCTTTTCGAACGACTGGATGCGTTCCTTGAGCGGGTCGAGCAATTGGCCGAGGCGTTGCTGGCTGGTCTCGGCGAAGCGCTGCTCGCGCTCGTCGAAGATCTTCCCGGCGAGCTCGGCGAACTGCGCGCGCAGTTCATCGCGGGAGCCTTGCAGGTCGTTGAGGCGTTGCTGGTGGCTTTCCTGCTGCTCGCGCAGTTCTGCGCGCAGGGACGCGGACAGGGCGTCCAGGCGGCGCAGTTCGGTTTCTTTGGCGGAACGGTCGAGGTTCCAGGCGTGGGCGGCATCGCGGGCGTTGTCGCGGTCGATCTGCAGCAGTTCGACTTCGCGGCGCACGGCCGCCAGGTCGGCCTGTTTGGCGGCGTTGGCCTGGCTCAGGTCGCTGATTTCGTCACGGCTGGCGTCCAGTTGCGCGGCAAGCCCTTCCTGGGCCAGTTGTGCGGTGGCCAGGCGCTCTTCGAGCAATTCCCAGCCGGCCATTCGGGCAGACAGTTTCCGCTGGATCTGCCAGCACAGGCCCAATAGCGGCAATCCAGCACCGGCGAGACCCAGCACAACACTGGTCCAGTCAAAAGCCATAGCGATTCCTGCCGTTACCCGAAAAGAAGAAGGTTAACCAAGCCTGCGCATCGAGGACAGCTCAGTCTTCGATCTGGCCCAATTCACGCTGGGCGATGCGGTCGCCGGCGCGAGCGGCCTGGCGCAGCAGGTCGTGGCCGATGCGGCGGTCCCGGGCGTTGCCGCACTCGCGGCACATCAATTGGCCCAGACGGCTTTGCGCAACTACTACGCCAGCGCGGGCCGGTTGCTTGAGCAAATGCCCGGCGAAATGTTTGACGTTGGGGCTATGGCCCAGGCGCGGGCTGTCGAGCAACCACAAGGCAACTTTCAGGGAGAAACGCTTGGGTGCGGTAACAACCTGAGGGCTGTCGGTAACAGAAGGTGATACTGAGCGAAACTTCATAAAGCACTGTGGGACAGAACGGAAGGCGCGCCACTCTACTCTTTTTTTCACACAGGTAAAGCTGAAAAA
The DNA here is from genome assembly GCF_029269205.1 of Pseudomonas sp. 1912-s. NCBI lineage: Bacteria > Pseudomonadati > Pseudomonadota > Gammaproteobacteria > Pseudomonadales > Pseudomonadaceae > Pseudomonas > Pseudomonas sp. 1912-s. The sequence continues at coordinate 54,925 of NZ_JARIXR010000008.1, forward strand.
AGCCTGCACGCCCGTTCTAGAGCAAGCGCTTGGGACAATCCACAGAAGCTGTGGATAACTCAGTGGACAACCGTTCTGTAACTCCCGCAAAGGCCCATGGAACGGGGTCCGCAGTCAAACTGACGATTTTTTCACCAATAAAAAAAAGCTCGATTTTTCATTGACTTAAATTTTAGTTGCAGGCACCCGGGGGCACTACAGGGCTTATGTCAGTGCGGTTACACAGGGCGCAACCAATGTGCACAACTACCCACCTTGCGGTTATATCCACCGAGTTTTTTGTCAGATCGGATGCTCAGAAATGTTACCGGCGCACCGAGGCCAGAAAAGTTTTTTGCCTACCACACTTTCTTTCCACGTTTCAATCCGTTACTATCCGCGGCGTTAGTACCAAGCTGAAAGTCAATTCTGGTCGAACAACTCCCTCACGGCACCGCCGACAAAAAGGGATCGACCACCTCGATGGTTTCCAGGTATCACTTGCGACGACACTGCCTTTGAACAATGCAAAGGGTGTCGCGAAGTACCCATACTCTGACCGAACCAGCCTGCAAATTGATCAGGATCTTCACCCGGGGCCCAGAACCTTTGCCCCTGTTGTGTTGCCTGCCCTCCTAAGTACCTACCTGCCAGCCCAAGCGCGCCAATTTAATAGCGCTTCAAACTGGCTGCTTTGTTCCAGTCGGGTTCTTCGCTTGATCAATGGTGATCAGCGTCACTGGAACGTTTTAACGTTGCACGGTTCTTAACCGTGTCATTTGTAGGAACACCAATAATATGTCCACTCAAATCCACACTCAGGATGCCATTCGCACCCTCACCAACGCTTTTGCACCAATGAACTGCCTGATCATGGCCGCTCGCAAAGGCTGCTTCAGCTTTACCCTGGTCAACGAACACGGCATCGCTCGTCACAGCGAACGCCTGTACCCCGATCAATACTCCAGCGCAGAACCGCTGCAGGCCGTGATCGATCGTACTCGCCAGGCACTGGTTGCCTGATCGACCCGGATCGCTGAAACACAAAAACCCCGGTTAAAACCCGGGGTTTTTTATTGCCTGAAATTCAGGCGCGCTAAGTTTAAATTGATATAAACGATATAACTAAATGATGAAAATATTTTAAAAACAGTCCTTTACGTCGTAAATATGACACTACACTTCAACTCAAGCGGCATGATCCGCTTCCGGCGAGCCTGAGATCCGATTCACTGCTGCCAAGCCCCCCTCTCAGGTATCGCCGACCAATTTCATGGATTGAGGCTTTTATGGGCATCGCCGCCAGCGAATTGTGTCGTTATGTGATCCGGCCCACCCTGCTGTATCTGGGTCGCCATAACCCGACTGCCGAATCCCTGCTGCTGGGCATCGCTGCCAGCCAGTCGGCACTCGGTTCAGCCCTGCACGACCGCCGCGGCCATGGCCTCTACAGCATTACCGAACCGCGCCACCGCGCCTTGTGGGACGACTACCTGGCGCTCGACCCCGAGCGCGCCAGCCTGGTTCGTGGCCTCGCCAGCCAGCACGCGTTCCTCAGCGGGCCGCAGCTGGAGCTGACGGTCAACCTGCGTTACGCCACCGCCATCGCCTGGCTGCTGGTGGAACAACACCGCCCTGCCCTGCCGCCACCCGACGACGTTTTGGCCATGGCGCGTATCTGGAAAGAAATATTTCACCCCCAGGGCCGGCTTCGGGATTTCACCCAGGCCTGGCAAACCTGTGTTTCACCCATGAATCACGTCGCTTGTTAACCGGGCGATTTGCAAGATTCGGCTAAAAACGTTGATTTTGGTCGGATTGTCCTACAAAACCGCTCTATCTCCTATGTTTCAGCCTATAGCGCAAACATAAATTTATTGTTACTTTCCGCAGCGGTGATCACCACGGAGTTCTAATAATGAAAAAAGTAATGCTCAAGACGACACTTAGCCTCGCCGTTGCAATGGCCTCCTCCCACGTGTTCGCGAGCGGCTTCGCCCTCAACGAACAGGACGTTGCCGGGATGGGTACCGGTTTTGCGGGACGTTCTTCATCTGCCGATAACGCAAGCACCGTTTATGGTAACCCTGCCGGTATGGCTCGCCTCGAAGGCCAGCAAGTTACAGGTGGTGTTGCAGCGATCGATGCCTCCACCAATATCAAAGATGTCAGTGGCCGCTCCAGCGGCAGCAACAAAGGCGACATGGTGCCTTTCACTGCCGTTCCTTTCGGTTTCTACACCAATAAACTCAATGAGCAATGGGCTGTCGGTTTCGGCGTCTATGCACCATTTGGCCTGGTGACTGATTACGAAAATGGCTTCCAGGGCAAAGCATTCGGCAGTAAGAGCGAAGTGAAGGTCATCACCTTCCAGCCAACCGTCAGCTATGCCTTCAACGACAGGGTCTCCATTGGTTTTGGTCCGACTATCAACCGTATCTCCGGTACGCTTGAGTCCGACATCAACCTGCCAATCGCGGGTACCGGCTCCAACAACATCAAGATCAAGGGTGACGACACCGCGCTCGGCTTCAACGCCGGCCTGCTGGTACAAGCCACTGACACCACTCGTGTGGGCCTGACCTACCACTCGAAAGTGAAGTACAAGCTCGAAGGCCATACCGAAGTGACCAAAGGGACCAACGTTCCTGCCAGTCTCTTGAACAACGGCCGCTACGACGCCTCGCTGAAGATCGACACGCCTGAATCCTGGGACCTGTCCGTTACTCAAGACTTGAGCGACGCCTGGAAACTCTATGCGGGCGCAACCTGGACGCGCTGGAGCCGACTGAAAGACATCACCGTCAATAACGAAGGCGTCTCGGCCGCCGCGGGCAGCGGTGCCTTGGCTCCGCAAATTGTCGGCAGCATCAAGGAAGAGCAGAACTGGCACGATACCTGGGCCTACGCCCTGGGTACTTCGTACCGTGTGACCAAGCAGGTGGTACTGCGTACCGGCCTGACGTTCGACCAGTCGCCGACCAACAACACTGATCGCTCGCCGCGCATCCCTACCGGTGACCGGACGATCTTCAGCCTCGGCCTGGGCTACGACGTAATGCCGAACATGACCATCGACCTGGCTTACTCCTACCTCAAGGAAGAACCGGTCAAAGTTGCACGCTCTAACGCACTGGGCCAGTCCTACAACGCCAAGTACGAAAACAGCGCCAACGGTTTTGGCCTGGGTGTGACGTACAAGTTCTGATGTAAAGCGACATGAAAAAGCCCCGCTCTCTTGCAAAAGAGGCGGGGCTTTTTAGTGGGCGCTGATCAGGGCTTCGAAGCCAGCGCCTCTTCCACCGCCTTGATCAAATCGGGGCTATCCGGCTTGGTCAGGCTGGAGAAGTTGGCAATTACCTTGCCCTGGCGGTCCACCACGTACTTGTAGAAATTCCACTTCGGCGCGCTGCTCTGCTGCGCCAGGATCTTGAACAGATGCACCGCGTCCGGGCCCTTGACCTTCTGTGGCTCGGTCATGGTGAAGGTCACGCCGTAGTTCACGTAGCAAACCTTGGCGGTTTCCTCGCCGGTCTTGGCTTCCTGCTTGAAGTCGTCGGACGGCACGCCAATCACTTCCAGGCCCTGGCCCTTGTAGCGCTGATACAAGGCTTCGAGCCCTTTGAACTGTGGCGCAAACCCGCAGAAGCTGGCGGTGTTGACGATCACCAGCGGCTTGCCGGCGAAGCGTTGGCACAGGTCGATGGATTCCTTGGCGCGCAGCTTGGGCAACTGGCCTTCAAGCAACGGCGGGCAATCGGCGGCCATGGCGACGCCGCCAAAAGCCACCATCAGAGCGGGTACTGCAAGCCAGCGCATGTGCATGTCACCTGTCCTTGAAAAATCTCAGACACAGAACTTAACAGATCGCCATGCCCAACTGCATCAATGCCAGGCCGCCCTGTTGCCAGCCCCACCACGCCAACAGCAGCAAGACTCCTGCTCCTGCTGCGCCGAGCCAATGCCAGGTCGAATTCATGCCACCCCCATTTGCGCCTGCAAACGTGCCACCGGGCGCTCGCGCACCGGCCAGTTCAAGGCCGCTGCCACCAGGCTCAGGACGATTGCCACTTGCCAGATCAAATCGTAACTACCGGTTCGATCATAGACCACTCCGCCCAGCCAGCCGCCGAGGAACGAGCCGAGTTGGTGGAACAGGAACACGATCCCACCGAGCATGGAAAGATTTCTGACCCCGAACAAGGTCGCGACCGTACCGTTGGTCAGCGGTACCGTGGACAGCCACAAGAAGCCCATCGCCATGCCAAACAGGTAGGCGCTGGTTTGCGTCACGGGCGCCCACAGGAAGATCACAATCACCACCGCCCGCAGCAGGTACAAACCGGTCAGCAAGCGCGGCTTGGACATGCGCCCGCCGAGCCAGCCGGCGGTATAGGTGCCGAAGATATTAAACAGCCCGATCAATGCCAGCACCGTGGTGCCCACGGAAGCCGGCAAGTGCTGGTCCACCAGGTACGACGGCAAGTGCACACCGATAAACACCACTTGGAAACCGCAGACAAAAAAACCGAACGCCAACAACCAGAACCCTGAATGGGAACAGGCCTCACGCAAGGCCTCGCGCAAAGTTTGTTGACCGGCCACCGCTGGCAGCGGGCGGTCCTTGAGCATGGTCACCAACGGCACGATCAACGCCACCATCACTCCCAGCACCAGCAATGCGGCGGACCAGCCAAGCCAGCCGATCAAACCGAGGGTGCCCGGCAACATGGCGAACTGGCCGAACGAACCAGCGGCGCTGGCGATACCCATGGCCATGCTGCGTTTTTCCGGCGCCACGGCACGCCCCACCACCCCGAGGATCACCGAGAACGAGGTGCCCGACAGGCCAATGCCAATCAGCAAGCCGGCGCTCAGGGACAACGACCACGCCGAATCCGACAAGCCCATGAACACTAGGCCCAGCGCGTAAAGCACGCCACCGATCATCACCACCTTGGCGGCGCCGAAGCGGTCGGCCAGGGCGCCGGTAAACGGCTGCGCCAGGCCCCAGATGAGGTTTTGCAGGGCAATGGCAAAGGCAAAGGTTTCTCGGCCCCAGCCGAACTCGGCACTCATGGGCGCCAGGAACAGGCCAAAGCCATGCCGTACGCCGAGGGACAACGCCAGGATCAGCGCACTCCCCACAAGAATCCAGCCGCTGGTGCGCCACATCGAGGTCATTTCTTATTCTCCGTTCGCGGGTATATACCCGCTTGTCATCGAACAAACCCGCGTCAAGCGAGTTCATCCAGCAAGGCCAACAGGGTTTCGCGCTTTTCGGCGCCCAACTGATCAATCAATTTCTGCTGCGCCGCTTCCCAGGCCGGCAATGCCGCGGCAAGCCGTTCGTTGCCCGCCTCGGTCAGCAACACCAGGCGGTTACGCAAGTCATCGCCCTCCACCAACTGCACCAGGCCTTCGCCCTCCAGCACCCGCAGGTTGCGCCCCAGCGTGCTGCGATCCAGGCCCATGGCATCGGCCAGGCTGGAAATGCTCGGTTGATCGAGGCGCTGCAGATTACACAGCAGAGAATACTGGGCAACGTTGATCCCGAAGCCGTCGAGAGCGCCGTCGTAATGCCTGCTGACGCCACGAGCGGCGCGACGCAGGTTGGTGCATAAACATTGGGAGGCAAGCATGGAGCGTGTATATACCCGGGATTAATGAAATGCAAGAAACTGTTACAGCGCCAGACCGATCAACACCGCGACTTCCAGCAGCTCCAGCAACGCGCCAGCGGTGTCGCCGGTGGTGCCGCCGAGGCGATTGACCATCAGTTGGCGCAAGCCGATAAAGCACAGGGCCGCCAGCAACACGGCAATCCCGCCACTGAAGCCGCCGATCAGGATACACGCCAGACCGCTGAGGATCAGCACCTGTTGGCCGACGATGCGTGGCAGATGATCCGCCAACGCCTGCCCCAACCCGCCGGCACGTACGTACCGCGTGGTGAGAAACAGCGCCAGCATCGAAGCGCGGCCAATCAAGGGGGCGAGGATCAGCGCGGCGCCGTTGTGCTGTTCGATCAATGCCACCAATGCGGTGAACTTGAGCAGCAGCACCACGCCCAGGGTGACCACCGCGATCGGCCCGCTGCGCGGGTCTTTCATGATGGTCAGGGTGCGCTCGCGGTCGCCGAAGCCACCGAGCCAGGCGTCAGCGCTGTCGGCCAGGCCGTCCAGGTGCAGGCCGCCGCTGAGCAACACCCACGCGGTCAACAGCAACGCGGCATGCAGCAGCAAGGGTGCGCCCGTCAACACGGCGTTCAAGCCCCACAGCAGTAGCCCGAACAACAGCCCCACCACGGGATAAAACAACAACGAGCGCCCCAACTCCTGCGGTTGCGGCATGCCCGGCAAGCGAATCGGCAGGCTGCTGAGGAACTGCAAGGCGATCCAGAACGGCAGCATGTTTAGATTCCTTCCTTTAATACGCCATCCGCCTCGACCTGCAGGCTGAACAGGCCACCGTGGCCGACTTCGACATTCAACAACTGCTCACGCGGCAAACCGCGCGCCTGGGCGAGCAATAAACGCATGACCCCGCCGTGGCTGATCAGCAGCACGCGCTGGCCGTCATACGCTTGATACAAGCGGGCGACAGCGCCCAGTACTCGCGCGGAAAACTGCGACACCGGCTCGCCCTCGGGCGGTGTGAAGCGGTAGGGATCGGCCCAGAATAGCCCCAACGCGTCAGCGTCAGTCTCCATCAACGCCGCAGCGCTCTGCCCTTCCCAGGCGCCGAAATGCAGCTCCTGCAAATCCTTTTCCAGCGTGACCGGCAGGTTAAGGCGCGCGCCCAGCTCCTCGGCAAATCGCGCACAACGTTGCAACGGCGAACTGACCAGACGGTCCCACGGGCCCTGCTCCACCACCGCCGCACGCATCTGTTCCCAGCCCCTGGCGGTGAGCGCGTCGTCCAGGCTGCCGCGCAAGCCGCCGCCCAGTTCGGTTTCGCCGTGGCGCAGCAGGTCCAGGTGCAGGGTCATGCCGGGCGGTCCGCCACGGCTGCTTCGGCGAAGGTTGCCATCTGCCCGTGCAGCGCACAGGCCAGGCGCAGCAACGGCACGGCCAGCGCAGCGCCACTGCCTTCGCCCAGGCGCAGGCCGAGTTCCAGCAGCGGTTCAGCATTGAGGCTTTGCAGCACATGACGATGGCCAGGCTCGGCACCGCGATGGCCGAACAGCAGCCATGCGCGACAGGCCGGGTTAAGGCGCGTGGCGACCAGTGCGGCAACCGTGCAGATAAAGCCGTCCACCAGCACCACCACGCCCTCTTGGGCACAGGCCAGGTAGGCGCCCACCAGCGCGGCAATTTCGAAGCCGCCGAGGTTGAACAGGGTTTTCAGTGCGTCATCACGGTCGCCAGCGTGCTGGGCCAGGGCGCGTTCGATGACGGCGACTTTGTGGCTGACACCCTGAGCGTTCAGGCCGGTGCCGGGGCCAGTGAGGTCACTGACCTGGCAGTCCAGCAGCGCGCAGGCCAGGGCGCTGGCGGCGGTGGTGTTGCCGATGCCCATTTCGCCGCCAATAAACAGCTGCGCGCCGCTCGCAATAGCGCGGTGCACGCTGTCGCGGCCGGCTTGCAGGGCCAGTCGGCCCTGGGCTTCAGTCATTGCCGGGCCATTGGCGAAGTTGGCGGTGCCGGCACCGATGTTGAGGTGGCGCACGCCGGGCAGGTTCAATGTGGGGGTGATGGTGCCGAGGTCGACCACTTCCAGTTTCGCGTCGAGTTGGCGCGCCAGCACGCTGATGGCGGCGCCGCCGGTGACGAAGTTGTGGAGCATCTGGCCGGTGACTTCCTGGGGGAAGGCGGAGACCCCTTCCGCGACGACGCCGTGGTCGCCGGCGAAGATAGCGATCCACAAGTGGTCGACGCTGGGTTTCACCTGGCCCTGAAGGCCGGCCAGTTGTACCGCGACGGCTTCCAGTTGGCCGAGGGAACCGGCGGGTTTGGTCAGTTGCTGCTGGCGGGCCAGGGCTTGCTCGTGAGCCAGCGGATCGATTGCTTTGCAGGGTTTGAGCCACCAGGTGTCGGTCATAACGCAGTACCTTTTAAAGTCAGGGGCAGGCCGGCGACGGTCAGGACAACGCGCTGACAACGCTCGGCCAAGGCTTGATGCAGCCAACCGGCTTCATCGACATAGCGGCGAGTCAATTCGCCCAGCGGCACGACACCCATTCCGGTCTCGTTGCTGACAAAAATGATTTCTCCTGGCAGGGAGGCCAGGGCTTGCAGCAGGGCTTCGCGCTCTTCCTTCAGACGGTCGGGGTCTTCGAGCATCAGCAGGTTGGTGAGCCATAGGGTCAGGCAGTCGACCAGCAAGCAATGGTTCGGGCTGGCGTTTTCCTTGAGCACGCGGGCCAGTTCGATGGGCTCCTCGATCAGGCCCCATTCGGCTGGGCGACGCTCGCGATGGTGGGCGACACGCGCACTCATTTCGCCATCCAGGGGTTGGCTGGTAGCGATGTAGGTGACGCTCAGGCCGCTGTCGGTGGCGAGTTTTTCAGCCAGGCGGCTTTTGCCGGAGCGGGCGCCGCCGAGAATCATTTGGAGCATGGCTGGAGCCTCTGTTTTTGACGGTGTGTGTATCCGTTATTTTCGTAATGGCGGCTATGGGTTCCGCCCTTACGGCGGGTCACTTTTGAAAAGAGCCGGAATGCCGGCAAAGGTCGTTAACGATGACGTGGGCATCCTGATTCAACGCGGCGTTCTCAGGTTTTTCGCCGGCAAGCCGGCTCCTACAGAAGAGCGGCGTTTGATCTTGATCTGCGGGCCCCGTCAACCACGATGGCCGCAAGCAGGCACGGTGGAGCCTAGGCGAGGCACCGAGTGGTGGGGCAAAGACCTTTTGGTTACTTTTGGCTGGGCCGGCATTCCGGGCGTTTGCCAAAAGTGACCCGCTGTAAGAGCGGAACCATAGGTCGCCGTTACCTAAACAACGGATATGTACACGGTCCAATACCAACAACTCAAACCCCACACAACGAACGCAGCAACCCAGTATCCAAATGCCGCTCTACCAGATCCGCCAACCGCTCAATATCCCGCTCCCGCAACCCGTGATAATCCACCTCTTGCACATCCTCCAACCCAGCCCACCGCAACAATGCACTGCATGCCGCCGGCGTCTCAAACAACCCATGCAAATAGGTCCCGAGAATCTGCCCATCCTCACTCTGCGCACCATCAGTGCGCCCATCGTCCAACTGCACCGCAGGTCTCAATAAACCGGCGCCACTGGTAACGCCCGCGTGGATCTCATACCCACTCACCTCGGCCTCCTCCAGCAACAACCGCCCCCGCACATTGCGCAGCTGCTTCTCTTCTTCCAGCGTCGTACTGAACCCCAACAACCCAAGACCGGCGCTCGAACCGCAAGGCCCTTCCAACCCAAGCGGGTCATGCACCTGCTCGCCGAGCATCTGCAACCCACCACAAATCCCCAACACCTTCCCGCCATAACGCAGGTGCCGCGCCACGGCGGTGTCCCACCCATTGGCCCGCAAATACGCCAGATCACTGCGCACACTCTTCGAGCCCGGCAAAATAATCAGGTCCGCCGCCGGAATCGCCTGCCCCGGCCCGACAAACTGCAAATCCACCTGCGGGTGCAACCGCAGCGGATCAAAGTCCGTGTGATTGCTGATACGCGGCAACACCGGCACCACCACCTTGAGCACCTGCGCCGCCTTGTCGATCTGGCGCTGGTCGATACCGTCCTCCGCCTCCAGGTGCAAGTCCATCACGTACGGCAACACCCCCACCACCGGCTTGCCGGTACGCGCCTCCAGCCAATCCAGCCCCGGCTGCAACAGCGCAATGTCCCCGCGAAACCGGTTGATGATGAAGCCTTTGACCCGCGCCTGTTCGGTCGGCGACAGCAATTCCAGCGTGCCCACCAAATGCGCAAACACCCCGCCTCGATTGATGTCGGCGATCAGCAGCACCGGGCAGTCCACCGCTTCGGCAAAGCCCATATTGGCGATGTCATTCGCCCGCAGATTGATCTCTGCCGGCGAGCCCGCGCCCTCGACCATCACCACCGGATACGCCGCACTCAAACGCGCATGGGAGGCCAGCACGGCCTGCATCGCGATGGCTTTGTAATCGTGATAAGCCACGGCATTCATGGTGGTCACGGCGCGCCCATGGATAATCACCTGGGAGCCTGTGTCGCTGTTGGGCTTGAGCAGCACCGGGTTCATGTCGGTGTGGGGCGCCAGGTTGGCCGCCTGGGCCTGCACCGCCTGGGCGCGGCCGATCTCGCCACCTTCGGCAGTCACGGCACTGTTGAGGGCCATGTTCTGGGGTTTGAAGGGCACCACCGGGATGCCCTGGCGCACCAGCCAGCGGCAGAGTGCGGTCACCAGCGTGCTTTTGCCCGCGTCGGATGTGGTGCCCTGCACCATCAAAGTACTCATGAGGCGTCCTTGTAGGCGCTGAGCGCCTGTTCCAGCCGCAGCCAGTCGGCCTCGGTGTCCGGCAGGCCAAACCGCAGGCTGCTGTTGTCGACAAACAGGCGCAGCAGGATGCCGCGCTGAGCCATGAATTCATGCAGCTGCTCAGCCCGGTCGGTGATCATCCACTGGAACAGCGCGCAGCCGCCCTGAGGCCGCAAGTCGTGGCGCTCAAGCACGTCAAACAGACGCTGGCTGGCCGACTCGCAACGCAGCCGCTGTTGCACATGGCCGGCGGTATCGCGCAGGCACACTTGCCCCAGCACCCGCGTCGGCCCGCTGACGGCCCACGGCCCCACCTGCTCGGCGAGCAGTTTGAGCAGCTTGCGCTCGGCCAATACAAACCCCAGCCGTACCCCGGCCAGACCGAAGAATTTGCCGAACGAGCGCAGCACGATCAGCCCGACTTGATGAGCCTGGCTCGCCAGACTCAACTGCGGAGTGATGTCCATGAAGGCTTCATCCACCACCAGCCAGCCACCGCGCTGGGCCAGGCGTGCATGCCAGTCCAGCAAGCGTTGGGGCGACAGGCTCAGGCCGGTGGGGTTGTTGGGGTTGACCACCACCAGCACGTCGAGGCTGTCGAGGAAGAAGTCGACTTCCTGCTCCAGCACTTCGCGCACGATATAGCCGGCACGACGCCAGGCCTCCGCGTGCTCGGCGTAGCACGGCGACAACACGCCGACCTTGCCCGCCCGGCGCAGGCGCGGCAGTAACTGGATCGCGGCCTGGGAGCCAGCGACCGGCAGCACATGGGGCGCCCCATAATATTCGCAGGCCGCCTGTTCCAGGCCGTCATCGGTTTCTGGCAGGCGCGCCCAGGCCCGCAGCGGGATTTCCGGGATCGGGAACGGCCACGGCGCCAGGCCGCTGGACAGGTCCAGCCATTCGGCCTCGGGAATGCCGTATTGCATCGCCGCCTTGCGCAAGCGGCCACCGTGCTCAAGCATAAAATTCCGCCCCCACACACAGGATCAGCAGCCACAGCCACACGCCGCGTTGCACCAGTTGCCAGCCGCGCTCGATGGAGTCTGCATCGGCGGGCGGGCCTTCGCCCAGTTGCGGGCGCTGGTGCAGTTCGCCGTGATAAATCGCCGCACCGCCCAGCTCTACGCCGAGGGCGCCGGCACCCGCCGCCATCACCGGGCCGGCGTTGGGGCTGTCCCAGGTCGGGCCCTGGGTGCGCCAGCATTTGAGCGCCAGGCGGGTTTTCCCCAGCAGCGCGTAGGTCAACGCCACCAGGCGTGCCGGAATGTAGTTGAGCACGTCGTCGATCTTTGCTGCAGCCCAGCCGAAACGTTCAAAGCGTTCATTGCGATAGCCCCACATGGCATCCAGGGTGTTGCTCAGACGATAGAGCACCACGCCGGGCACGCCTGCAACCACAAACCAGAACAGTGCAGCGAATACCGCGTCGCTGCCGTTTTCCAGCACCGACTCGGTGGCCGCGCGGGCGACTTCGGTGGGGTCCAGTTCGCTGGTCTGGCGGCTGACCAGGTAGCTGACGCGTTGGCGCGCCTCGTCCAGGTCATCACTGCGCAGTGCCTGCGCCACTGGCAGCACGTGTTCGCCGAGACTGCGCATGCCGAGGGCGCAATACAGCGCGAGGATTTCCAATACCCAACCGATGTAGGGCGCCCACGACAGGGCCGTGGCCAGCAGCGTCAGGGGCACCACCGCGATCACCCACGCCGTCACGCCATGGCTGCGCCAGCCACGGCCGCCGGAGTTGAAACGCTGCTCGATGCGCCCGGCAAAATTGCCGAACGCCACCAGCGGATGCCAGCGCCTGGGTTCGCCCAGCAACGCATCCAGCGCCACGGCAGCGACACTCAGCAAGGCCACACTCATTGACTCACTCCCCAAACATTCTCATACAACATGTCACTCAGTGGCCGTGGTTCGGTCCAGCCTTCGAGCTGCAACATCGGTGCCGGGTAGAACTCGGTCACCGGGCCCAGGCACAACACGGCCAGCGGTTTGGCGCCGGGCGGCAGGCCCAGCAGGTCGGCCAGGGCCTGGGGTTCGAACAACGAGACCCAGCCCATGCCCAAGCCTTCGACGCGGGCCGCCAGCCATAGATTCTGGATCGCACAGGACAACGACGCCATGTCCATTTCCGGTAGGGTGCGGCGCCCGAAGATATGCCGCTCGCGGTCGTCCATCAGGGCAGCCACCAGCACTTCGGCGCAGTCGTTGATGCCTTCGACCTTGAGCTTCATGAACTGGTCGGAGCGCTCGCCGAGGGCTTCGGCGGTGCGTATGCGCTCCTCTTCCACCAGTTGCTGGATCTGCCCGCGCAGGTTGCGGTCACTGATGCGGATAAACCGCCAGGGCTGCATCAAGCCGACGCTCGGCGCCTGGTGCGCGGCTTGCAGCAGGCGATGGAGCAATTGCGGCGCAACGCTGCCGCCGCTGAAGTGACGCATGTCGCGGCGTTCGGCGATGGCGCGGTAAACGGCTTCGCGGTCGGCTTCGGGAAAGGCGTTGTCCGTCATGGCCTCTTCGCGAGCAAGCCCGCTCCCACATTGGATTGCGTTTCAACTCGGTCAAGTGTGGGAGCCGGCTTGCCTGCGATGGCGGTCTGATGGTCCGGCGCAAACAAGGCAGCCACCGCCACCGGGTTGGACGGGAAATAAAAGTGTACGTAGGACGCCGTCATCCGGCCCTGACGGTAAACCGCCTCGGCGCCGCGCCCGCCATTCGGGCTAAGGCCCCGGGCAATCGGCTGCCACTCGGTGCTGGTCAGCGAATGATGGTAGGTGTGGCCGCGCAACAGGCCTTCGGGCAGTTCGACGTTTTGCAGTGCCAACGCTGCCAGGCGTTTTTGCATGACGGCATCGCCCTGGAGCAAGCCGACCAGTTCAGCACGGGTACCGTCGACATCGGTGAGCGAGTCCAGCAGATAGAGCATGCCGCCGCATTCGGCCAGCAGTGGCTTGCCGGCGGCGTGGTGGGCACGGATGGCGTCGAGCATCGCGGTATTTTCCGACAACGCCTGGTGATGCAATTCCGGGTAACCGCCGGGCAGGTACAGGCTGTCAGCTTCAGGCAATGCGCGGTCACGAATCGGCGAAAAGAAACGCAGCTCGGCGCCCATCGCCCGCAGCAGGTCGAGGCTGGCGCCGTAGGTAAAGGCAAACGCTTCGTCGCGCGCCACGGCGATACGCACGCCGGCCAGCAACGGTTGGGCCTCGATCACCTCGGGCGCGGCGAATTCCACCGGCGGTGGCAGCGCTACCTCGCAGCTGCTGCCCAGGGCCTGGGCGGCGGCATCGAGGCGCAGATCGAGGTCGTTCAATTCGCTGGCCTGCACCAGGCCAAGGTGGCGGCTGGGCAACTCGATGCCGGTTTCCCGGGACAGCGCGCCGTACCAGCGCAGGCCTTCGGTGAGGCTGCCTTCAAGCAATTGCGCATGACGCAGGGTGCCGACTCGGTTGGCCAGCACGCCGGCAAACGGCAAGTCCGGCTGGTAGCGCGCCAGGCCCAACGCCAGGGCGCCGAAAGTCTGGGCCATGGCCGTACCGTCGATCACCGCCAGCACCGGCACGCCAAAGTGGCGCGCCAGGTCGGCACTGGACGGCGTGCCGTCGAACAGGCCCATCACGCCTTCGATCAGGATCAGGTCGGCTTCCCCCGCCGCTTCCCACAGCAACCGGCGACTTTCCTGCTCGCCCACCATCCACATGTCCAATTGGTAGACCGGCGCACCACTGGCGCGCTCGTGGATCATCGGATCGAGAAAGTCCGGGCCGCATTTGAACACCCGCACCTTGCGCCCCAGGTTGCGGTGCAAGCGGGCGAGCGCGGCGGTGACGGTGGTTTTGCCCTGGCCAGACGCCGGTGCGGCGATCAGGACAGCAGGACAGTGACGGGGCTGATTCAAAGTTCGATGCCTTTCTGTGCCTTGATACCGGCCTGGAAGGCGTGCTTGAGCATGCCCATTTCCGTCACGGTGTCGGCCATTTCGATCAATTCGGGTTTGGCGCCACGGCCGGTTACCAGCACGTGTTGCATGGGCGGGCGGGCCTGCAGGTCGCTGAGCACCTGGTCCAGGTCGAGGTAGCCGTGCTTGAGGGCAATGTTCAGCTCATCCAGCACCACCAGGCCGATGGCCGGGTTCTGCAGCATTTCCCGGGAGACCGCCCAGGCGGCTTCGGCGGCAACGATGTCCCGCGCGCGGTCCTGGGTTTCCCAGGTAAAGCCTTCGCCCATCACGTGGAAGCGCACCTGCTCGGGGAAACGGCGGAAGAACAGTTCTTCGCCGGTGCTGTTGCGGCCCTTGATGAACTGCACCACGCCGCACTGCATGCCGTGGCCCATGGCCCGGGCCAGCATGCCAAAGGCCGAGCTGCTCTTGCCTTTGCCGTTGCCGGTGAGCACCAGCAGCAGCCCGCACTCGTTCGGTGAATTGGCAATGCGCTCGTCAATCACGGCTTTTTTGCGCAGCATGCGCGCCAGGTGGCGTTCGTCACGATCGGGGGATTCAGTCATGGCAGCTCTCCGTTGGGGCTGGACAAAAACGGCGGGCAGGAAAAAGACAGATACAGACAGCCAAGCATCGCCCACCGTGATGCTGTTGGATGGATCAGGCCGGTCTCCGGGCTCATGAGTGACATGCAATGCCGAGGGTGCGCCTTCCCATATCGCGGGCGATACAGTGGCTTAAGGCACCGTCTTGACTCATTTACCGTTGCGGGGGCAGCGCCGGGATCGTGGCTGCACTGTAGAAAAGTACGCTCACTCACCGGCTTCCCTGTTTCACTCAGTCGGCGCGTACGCCACAGAGCACCTGAAACAAGCCGCGAAGGTTAGTGGGTTGGGGGTGGAGCGTCAATTAAAGCCGGACACGCGCGTGAACCATCGGGCCGGCGTGCACCTCTACCACTACAGGTATTAAGGAGAAAACCATGCACAAGACCCGACTTGCCCTACTGATCATGGTCGCCGGCACCCTCGCCGCCTGTGGTGAAAGCTCTACCCTGCAAGTGTCCGACGGCACCGGATCGTCGCCCAAGCTGCCGGAACCGAATAAAACCCTGATTCCCACGGTGAACATCGCGCCGGCGATCGGCTGGCCCGATGGCACCAAGCCGACCCCGGCGGCGGGCACCCAGGTGGCAGCGTTTGCCGAAGGCCTGGATCATCCGCGCTGGCTGTATGTGCTGCCCAATGGCGACGTGCTGGTGGCTGAAACCAATGCGCCACCCAAGCCGGATGATTCCAAGGGCATTCGTGGCTGGGTGATGGAGAAAGTCATGGGCCGCGCCGGCGCCGCCGTCCCCAGCCCGAACCGCATCACCCTGCTGCGGGACGCCGACCACGATGGCGTGGCCGAAACCCGCACGGTGTTCCTGGAGAACCTGAACTCGCCGTTCGGCATGACCCTGGTGGGCAACGACCTGTATGTCGCCGACTCGGACAAATTGCTGCGCTTCCCTTACCAGCCAGGCGAAACCTCGATCAAGGCAGCCGGCACCCCGGTGGTCGACTTGCCGGGTGGCAGCATTAACCACCACTGGACCAAGAACGTGGTCGCCAGCAAGGACGGCAGCAAGCTGTACTTGAGCGTGGGCTCCAACAGCAACGTCGGCGAAAACGGCCTGGAAGCGGAACAGGGGCGCGCCGCGATCTGGGAAGTGGACCGGGCCACCGGCCAGCACCGCATCTTCGCCTCAGGCCTGCGCAACCCCAACGGCATGGCCTGGGAACCACAAAGCGGCAAGCTGTGGACGGCCGTCAACGAGCGCGATGAAATTGGCAGCGACCTGGTGCCGGACTACATCACCTCGGTCAAGGACGGGGCTTTTTACGGGTGGCCGTTCAGTTACTACGGGCAGCACGTGGATGTGCGGGTGACACCACAGAACCCGGACCTGGTGGCCAAGGCGATCGCACCGGACTACGCGGTAGGCCCGCACACGGCGTCCCTGGGGCTGACCTTTGCCGACGGCAACACGTTACCGGCGCAGTTCAGCAATGGCGCATTTATCGGCCAGCATGGTTCGTGGAACCGCAAGCCCCACAGTGGCTACAAGGTGATCTTCGTGCCGTTTGAGGCAGGCAAGCCCAAAGGCCAGCCGGTGGATGTGCTGACCGGGTTCCTCAACAGCGATGAGAAAGCCATGGGCCGTCCAGTCGGTGTGGTGATCGACAAACAAGGGGATTTGCTGGTGGCGGATGATGTGGGGAACAAGGTATGGCGGGTGTCGGCGGCTAAATAGCCCGCCCTGAAAAGCACTGTGGGAGCCTAGGCTCCCACAGTTGTTTTTGCTTATGGATTACGCGCGAGGTGCTCGGCCGGCAACACGCGCTTGGCACTCAGGTAGGCATTCTGCCAATAGGCCTTGGAGAGCGTGTCCAGCTTCACCGTACCGCCGGTTTGCGGCGCATGCACAAAGCGCCCTTCCCCCACGTAGATCCCGGCATGGCTGACCTGCGAACCGCCACCGGTGGCGAAGAAGATCAGGTCACCGGTTTGCAGGTTGTTTTCGCTCACGTCCTGGGCACGCATCACGATCAGCTCGCGGGTGGTGCGTGGCAGGGAGATGCCGGCCGCATCGCGGTAGACGAAACCGATCAGGCCACTGCAGTCAAACCCAGAGTCAGGCGTGTTGCCGCCCCAGCGATAAGGCGTGCCCACCAGGCCCAGCGCACGAAAGAGCACGTCTTCGGCTGCCGGCGAGAAACTTTGGGTGGCGTAGGTGTTGAACACCGGCTTGGGCTTGACGGCCACGGGAGCAGGCGGAGGACGACTTGCGCAGGCGCTGAGCAGCGCGGCGCAAACGAGAAGAATTAGGCGGGCCGAGGTCGACATGGGCAGAACAATCCTGATCTGGATGCGGCTTTCGCTGCCGAACGTTGAAAAACAGAACGCGCAAGCAAAGCTCGCGCGATCGATTTACAACAATGTCCAGGGATTCTAGCGCTTACACGTCAAACTTCAAGTATCACTTTAACTTTACTTGCTGGCGGTAACGGTAGTCGGGGCCATCGCGAGGGCGCGCTTGGCTTCGATGAAGGTTTTGCTCCAGTAGCTGTCACCCAGGTTGTCGACTCGCACACCACCGCTGCGGCGGCTGCTGGAGTGGATAAACTGGTTGTCGCCCAAGTAGATACCGGCGTGACTGACACGACCACGGCCAGCCGTACTGAAGAAAAGCAGATCGCCGGGCTTGAGGTTGTTTCGTGCGACCAACGGTGCATCCACGTTGATCATTTCGCGGGTGGAGCGCGGCAGGTTCATGCCGGCTTCCTCGCGGAACAGGTAGCCGATGAAACCGCTGCAGTCGAAACCGGCTTCAGAGGTACCGCCGAAACGGTAACGGGTACCGATCAGGGACATGCCGCGTTCGAGAATGCTGTCGGCCAGAACGGGAAGCTGGTAAGGCTTGGCGCCGGCGAAGTCGGCGAATTCTTTTTCAGTAGCCTGCTCTTCTTTATAGAAAGCTTCCTGGTAAACCGTGGAAGACTGAGCTGCTACGAACTTTGCCTGGGACTGCTGTGCTGGTTTTTGCTGCTCAGCCACGTTTTGAGTGTGGGTGGCGCAACCAAACAACAGGGTAACGAGTGCGAGAGGCACGAGGGGTGCGAAGCGATTTAGCATGGGCACGACCGTGGCTGATGTGTAAAGAAGACGAGACTATGCCCTCTATCACATCGATTTGCAAATTCAATCGTGATCTATGTGACTTCTTGTTTGGACTATGACATCTAAGCCCTTAACACCCTATGGAACCCATTTGCGTGGCCAAAACGGCCCAAACGCAGCTTTTCTGGCGCCTGGAATTTGCCGAAAGCCCCGACTTTGAAGGGTTGGCTACCAGCCGAGGGTTTCTTTAAGGAAGGGAATGGTGAGCTTGCGCTGAGCCTGTAATGAGGCTTGGTCGAGCTGTTCAAGCAAGTCGAACAGCGCGCTCATGCTGCGGGTGCCACGGGTGAGGATAAAATGCCCGACTTCGTCGGTCAGGTGCAACCCGCGACGGGAAGCACGCAGTTGCAGGGCACGCAATTTGTCTTCGTCGGACAACGGACGCATCTGGAAGATCAGCGCCAGGGTCAGCCGTGACTTCAAGTCCGCCAGCTTCACCGGCAACTCACGGGGCGAGGTCGATGCGGCAATCAACAGGCGTCGGCCGCTGTCACGCAAACGGTTGAACAGATGGAACAGCGCCTCTTCCCAATCCGCCCGCCCCGCGACCGCCTGCAAATCGTCCAGGCAGACCAGTTCGTATTGTTCAAGGTTGTCGAGGATCTCGATACCGCGGTCCAGCAGCTCCGCCAACGGCAGGTACACCGCCGGTTCACCCATCTGCTCGAAGCGCAGGCAAGCGGCCTGCAACAAGTGGGTACGCCCCACGCCGTCCTTGCCCCAGAGGTAGATCAGGCTTTCGGTCCACCCGGCGTCGGCTTCGCAGAGCCGCTCGACATAGCCGAGTGCAGCGGCATTGGCGCCTGGGTAGTAATTGATAAAGGTGGCGTCGTCACGCAGACGCACACCTAGGGGCAGCTGAATCGGTTTCATGCTGACTGAACGGTTCCAATCGAACCGTTAGTGGCCTCTGTGTAAAGTTTGCAAAGTTTATACCCGTGACGCCGGGCGCACAATGCAGCAGACCACAAGCAAAATCAAAGGTTTGCGTTAACTTGTTGGATTTGGTGAAGATTGTTTGACGCACTGGCGAAACGCCAGAGCCGATAAACGACAAACCCGGCCTTGAGCCGGGTTTGTGATGCTGCGGTTATAACTCCGGTTCGTCTGTTCCGGCGTACATGTCCGAGTCCTTGTACAAGTCGTGCACATGGCGCACCAGCACCATGATCACCGCCGCCACCGGCAGCGCCAGCAGAATGCCGGTAAAGCCGAACAACTCGCCGCCCGCCAGGATCGCAAAGATCACTGCCACCGGGTGCAGGCCGATCCGGTCGCCCACCAGCAACGGCGTCAGCACCATGCCTTCCAGGGCCTGACCCACCATGAACACCGCGACAATCCCGAGCATCGGGTACAGGTCGCCGTGAAACTGGAACAGCCCGGCCACCAGCGCCGCACCAATCCCGATCACAAAGCCCATGTACGGCACGATGGCCGCCAAGCCGGCGATCAGGCCGATCAACAGGCCCAATTCCAGGCCGATAGCCATCAGGCCCGCCGCATAGATGACCCCCAACGCCAGCATCACCAACAACTGGCCACGGACAAAGGCGCCGAGCACCTCATGACATTCCTCGGCCAGGGAGACCACGCGCTCTTCGCGGTCGCGCGGCAGCAGGCTGCGGATCTTGGCCATCATGATGTCCCAGTCCCGCAGCAGGTAGAACGCTACCACCGGGATCAGCACCAGGTTGGTCAGCCAGCCGATCAGCGCCAGGCTCGACGCCGTCGCCTGGCTCAGCACCACGCCGACGATGTCGGTGGTCTGGCCCATGTGCTCGCTGATGGCCGCCTTGACCTTGTCGAACTTCCAGAAGCCGTCTGCCAGCCCCAGCTTGGCCTGCGCCCACGGCATGGCCGTGTGTTGCAGCCAGTCGAGCATCTGCGGCGCCAGCTCATAGAGCTTGAACAATTGCTTGGCCAGCATCGGCACCAGCACCAGCACCAACGCCGTGATGATCAACGTAAACAAGGCAAACACCGCCACCACGCCCCAGGTACGCGAGAGGCCGATCTTTTCCAGACGATCCACCACAGGATCGAACAGGTAGGCCAACAGCAACGCGACCAGGAACGGTGTCAGGATCGAATGCAGCAGGAACACAAAAACGCACAGCAGGACAATCCCGCCAAGCCACACCCAACGACGCGTATCCGCCATATACCACTCCGTCTGTTATTTGCTTCCTGCTTCTATATAAGGAGGAAGAACGCTTACCAATGAAAACGTAACTGCGGCGTCGGCTCGACCGGCGCCGGTTGTGCACCTTCCACCACCGGCTGCGGAGCCGGAGCTTCGCCTGCCGGGACTTCCTGCAACTTGGCCAGGCTCAACTGGCTGCGCAACTGCTCCGCACTGCCGTTCACCCGATACACGATGCGAGTGCCGTCCACACGCACCGGCTGGGCACCAAACGGCTCCAGCAGATGACCGAGGGCCGCGTAATGCTCCAGGTTCATGCCCTGCACTTCCAGCAACTGATCGCTGGTGGCAGCGCCGGCCTTGACCGCAAAACGTGGCGCCAGGCGTTCGCTGACGGCCAGCAGCACGGCATCGGCCAACGCGGCGGTGTCAGCGCCGGTGGCAGTGCCCTGCTCGCTTTTATCGCCGAGCCACAGGCGCCATTTGGCCGACCATTGGCCGCCGTCTTCACGGGCATGCACCGCCAGCAAGGCGTCGGCCCCGTAACGTTCGGAGGCGGCCCGCAATGGCGTGGCGTCAGGGCTTTCAAGATTTGGCGCGGTGGCGACGATTTGCTCGTCCAGGTCACCCAACGGCAGGCGCAACGGCAAACCACGGTGCTGGGCCGCACGGCGCAGTGGCTGGGCGACGGTCTGGCCATCGCCGACCAAACTGCTGCCTTCAACGGAATCGTTCAACCACCAACCGAGGATCGACGGCCGATTGCTGCCCCACAGCGCCAGGCCCGCGCCACGCAAGGCGCGATCGGTGCTGACCGGGTCGAAATCCACTTGCAGGCTTTCCGGAGGGCCGGCGTCGTAGCCGTATTGGCTGATGATCTGTTGCGGGTCCTTGCGAATCGCTGCCAGGGCCGGGCCATCGGCTGCCTTCGCGTCGCCGGTCAGGCGGATCACCAGGGTTTGCACGGCGCGCTGGGTAGCCTGGTCACGCTCCTGAGGAGACTGACTGCTGACCGGCTCAAGTACTTGATAGAGGCCATTGAGGGTTTCGGCATGACTCGCCAGGCTGACCAACGACAAACAGCCCACAAAAAAATATTTACTCAGACCCATGAAAGAAGATTCCCGAACGGCAAAATAAGCGGTTGGAACAGACCGCGTGAACAGTGTTGAGCAAGGCTGTGACCACAGCGACCGGCAAAACATTCACAAGGCCTCGGCAAGTTTTTGTACTGTCATAACGATAGCGAGTTAAAGGCTATACCTTAATACGGCCCGTGACCGACTCGATTAGCGATTTTTTTAACAGCTATTGCCCCTGCCCGTCGGCCCGAGGATGGCCGCTGCCCCTCAAGCCTGATAAAATCGCGCGCCTTCGCAGACCGTCAATGGCAGGCCATGCTGAAACTTCAGGTTTCGGTATACCCGCCGCATTCGGTCGTTACCCCTGAATCCCCCCTAAAGGCCTGGATCATGAGCAAGCAACCCTCCCTGAGCTACAAGGACGCCGGTGTAGACATCGACGCCGGTGAAGCATTGGTCGAACGCATCAAGAGCGTCGCCAAGCGCACTGCGCGCCCCGAAGTCATGGGCGGCCTGGGCGGTTTTGGCGCCCTCTGCGAAATCCCGGCCGGCTACAAGCAGCCTGTATTGGTCTCCGGCACCGACGGTGTGGGCACCAAGCTGCGCCTGGCACTGAACCTGAACAAGCACGACAGCATCGGCATCGACCTGGTTGCCATGTGCGTGAACGACCTGGTGGTGTGCGGCGCCGAGCCGCTGTTCTTCCTTGACTACTACGCCACCGGCAAGCTCAACGTCGAGACCGCGACCCAAGTGGTTACCGGCATCGGCGCGGGCTGCGAACTGTCCGGCTGCTCTCTGGTCGGCGGCGAAACCGCTGAAATGCCAGGCATGTACGAAGGCGAAGACTACGACCTGGCCGGCTTCTGCGTCGGCGTTGTAGAAAAATCCGAAATCATCGACGGCTCCAAAGTCGCAGCCGGTGACGCCCTGCTGGCTCTGCCATCCTCCGGCCCGCACTCCAACGGCTACTCGCTGATCCGCAAGATCATCGAAGTGTCCGGTGCCGACATCGAAACCATCCAGCTCGACGGCAAGCCTCTGACCGACCTGCTGATGGCCCCGACCCGCATCTACGTGAAGCCGTTGCTCAAGCTGATCAAGGACACCGGCGCCGTCAAGGCCATGGCCCACATCACCGGTGGCGGCCTGCTGGACAACATCCCGCGCGTGCTGCCTAAAGGCGCCCAGGCGATTGTCGACGTGGCCAGCTGGCAGCGCCCGGCAGTCTTCGACTGGCTGCAAGAGAAAGGCAACGTCAACGAAACCGAAATGCACCGCGTGCTGAACTGCGGCGTGGGCATGGTGATCTGCGTGGCTCAAGAGCACGTTGAAACCGCACTGAACGTACTGCGTGAAGCCGGCGAGCAGCCTTGGGTCATCGGCCAGATCGCCACCGCCCCTGAAGGCGCTGCCCAGGTTGAACTGAAGAACCTCAAGGCTCATTGATGTCCCAGACCTGTGATGTCGTGGTGCTGCTCTCCGGCACCGGCAGTAACTTGCAGGCCCTGATCGACAGCACGCGCACCGGCGACAGCCCGGTGCGCATCGCTGCGGTGATCTCCAACCGCAGCGACGCCTACGGCCTGCAACGCGCCAGGGACGCAGGTATCGACACCCGCTCCCTGGATCACAAGGCTTTCGAAGGCCGCGAGGCCTTCGACCGCGCCTTGATCGAACTGATCGACGCCTTCAATCCCAAACTCGTGGTACTGGCCGGCTTCATGCGCATTCTCAGCGCTGACTTCGTACGCCACTACAACGGGCGCCTGCTGAATATCCACCCGTCCCTGCTGCCAAAATACAAAGGGTTACACACTCACCAGCGCGCCCTTGAGGCTGGCGACACCGAGCACGGCTGCAGCGTGCACTTTGTTACCGAGGAACTCGATGGCGGGCCTCTGGTCGTACAGGCAGTAGTTCCGGTAGAGTCTGCGGACTCTGCGCAGACGCTTGCGCAACGGGTTCACACCCAGGAACACAGGATTTACCCGCTGGCTGTTCGCTGGTTCGCTGAGGGGCGGTTGATTCTTGGCGACCACGGTGCATTATTGAACGGTCAGTTACTTGCGGCCAGCGGCCACTTGATTCGAACCTAGGAGACTTTATGCGTCGCGCCCTGCTCTTCGCTTTTGCGCTGTTCGCCTTGCCTGCCGTGCAAGCGGCAGACCTTCACCCTTTCTCCGCCAGCTACACCGCCGACTGGAAACAGTTGCCCATGAGTGGTTCGGCAGAACGCAGCCTGACCAAGAATGACAACGGCACCTGGACCTTGAATTTCAAGGCCTCCATGATGATCGCCAGCCTGACTGAAACCAGTGTGATCCGCTTCGACAAAGATGCCCTGCAGCCGGTGAGCTACACCTTCGAACGCGGCGGCCTGGGCAAGACGAAGAAGATCAACCTCGACTTCGATCAAACGGCCAAGAAAGTCACCGGCTTTGAAAACAAGGACGCGGTCAACGTTGCCCTTCAAAGCGGCATGCTCGACAAGTCGACCTACCAGTTGGCACTGCAGCGCGATGTTGCAGCCGGCAAGAAAAGCATGAGCTACAACGTCGTCGAAGGTACTGATGTCGATACCTACGACTTCCGCGTGATCGGCCCGGAAAAGGTCCAGACCAAAGCCGGCTCGATCGATGCGATCAAGGTCGAACGCGTACGTGACCCGACTCAAAGCAAGCGCATTACCCAAATGTGGTTTGCCAAGGACTGGGGCGGCATCCTGGTTGCCCTGCGCCAGGTCGAGACCGACGGCAAGGAATACAACATCATGCTGCAAGACGGCACCGTTGACGGCAAGGCTGTCAAAGGCAGCTGATCTGCCATGCAGTGAAAGAGCCTCGCGTATGCGGGGCTTTTTTTCGCCTGTCGCCTGACGCCAACATGAAACTTTTGTCATATAACTCAGCGCCCTGCGACGCAATGTCGCGGTTTCCGTGGGCTCGCGGGATTACGCCAGTTTCTGTAAAGGTGTGTTGCAATTCCTGGTTATTTACTTAGCAAGCTAACAAATCATATAACAAAGGCCTGCGACGCCTTGCCGCAGATCAACCAGAGATTGGAGCAAGCAGATGACTGTAAAAGTAACTGAACGCGACGATGAACATATGTCCCACGAAGCAGTAGCCCACGGGATTCACATCTGGGATGTACACCAGCAAGACCTGCTGGTCGGCATGTTTCACGACGAGGCCGAAGCTCATAATTATAAAAACGAGCTCGAGACCCTTGAGATGAAACGCCAGGCGCAAAGCTCCTGAAACTCTGAAATCCGATAGACACCCAGCCCCACGCAGCTGGAGTGTCTATAAACACAAACCCCGCCTTTTGAGCGGGGTTTGTGTTTATAGGGAGTGGGGTTTGGGATTTTGGGGGCGCTTCGCGCCCCAGCGGGAGCAAGCTCCCTCGCCACAGTGTTGTTTCTAAAGCCTTACCACATCAGGTCATCAGGGATCTGGTAGGCGGCGTACGGATCATCCTCGTCCGGCACCTGGCTTTCGGTCAGCACGTTCATCTGCACGATACGCTCCGGCGCCCGCTCCTGGATCTTCAGAGCGGCTTCGCGCGGGATCACCTCGTAACCGCCACCGTGATGGACGATCGCCAGGGAGCCGTTGCTCAGCTTGTTACGCATCAGCGTGTTGACCGACAGGCGCTTGACCTTCTTGTCATCCACGAAGTTGTAGTAGTCCTCGGTGGTCAGCTTGGGCAGGCGCGAGGTTTCGATCAGTTGCTTGACCTGGGCAACACGGGCCTTGGCCTCGGCTTTTTCCTGCTGCTGGCGGTTCAATTCCTGGTCACGCTTGACCTTCTCGGCGTGGGCTTCAATGGCCAGGCGCGCCTGGCTGTCGTCGGCCTCGGCCTGGCCTTTATGCACCAGACGCTGCTGTTTCTGTTTCTCTTTGCCGACCTGCTTGGCCTGCTTTTGGTTGACCAGGCCTGCTTTGAGCAACTGGTCGCGAAGGGAAATGCTCATGGTGCTTACTCACTTGGGCAACGGCTCAGCCGCAGCTGGACAGGTTCTTTTCCTGGCGTTTGGCTTCGCCCCACAGGGCGTCCAACTCTTCGAGGGTGCAATCTTCTATGGGACGGTGGGTCTCGCGCAATGCCTGTTCGATAAATCGGAAACGTCGTTCGAATTTTGCGTTGGCTAAACGCAAGGCGGCTTCCGGGTCGACTTCCAGATGACGGGCCAGGTTGACCGCCGCAAACAGCAGGTCACCCACCTCATCGGCGATGGCGGCCGGGTCGTTGTCAGCCATGGCTTCGAGCACTTCATCCAGCTCTTCGCGCACGTTGTCCACCACCGGCAACGCATCGGGCCAGTCGAAACCCACCTGCCCGGCGCGCTTTTGCAACTTCGCAGCACGGGAAAGCGCCGGCAAGGCCGTGGGCACGTCATCCAGCAGGGATAATTGCTGTGGCGCGTCGGACTTTTCCGCACGCTCCTCGGCTTTGATCTCTTCCCAGCGCAGCTTGACCTGCTCCTCGCTCAATGGCGGGATATCCAGCGGCGCATACAAGTCGCCGGTAGGAAAAACGTGGGGATGACGACGAATCAGCTTGCGGGTGATGCTGTCGATCACCCCGGCAAATTCGAAACGCCCTTCTTCCCGCGCCAGCTGGCTGTAATACACCACCTGGAACAACAGGTCGCCCAACTCACCCTGCAGGTGATCGAAATCCCCGCGCTCGATGGCGTCGGCGACTTCGTAGGCTTCTTCCAGGGTGTGGGGAACGATGGTGGCGTAGGTTTGCTTGATGTCCCACGGGCACCCGTATTGCGGGTCCCGCAGGCGGTTCATCAAATACAGCAGATCTTCAAGCGAATACATCGGGCTACTCATGGTGTCCGGTTGCGCCGGGTCTCAATGATGTTCGGCAACTGGGAAATACGCCCCAGCAACCGACCCAACGCGTCCAGCCCCGGAATCTCGATGGTCAGGGACATCAACGCCGTGTTGTCCTCTTTATTCGAGCGGGTGTTGACCGCCAGTACGTTGATCCGCTCGTTGAGCAGCACTTGCGATACGTCACGCAACAGCCCCGAACGGTCGTAGGCACGGATGACGATGTCCACCGGGTAGGTCAACACCGGCACCGGGCCCCAGCTGACCTGGATGATCCGCTCCGGCTCGCGCCCGCCCAGCTGCAACACCGAGGCACAGTCCTGGCGGTGAATGCTCACCCCGCGGCCCTGGGTGATGTAGCCGACGATGGCGTCGCCCGGCAATGGCTGGCAGCAGCCGGCCATTTGCGTCATCAGGTTGCCGACGCCCTGGATCTGGATATCGCCACGCTTGCCCGGCTTGTAGCCCGTGGCCTTGCGCGGGATCAGTTCCAGCTGCTCGCTGCCGCGCTCCGGCTCAACCAGTTGCTGGGCCAGATTAACCAACTGCGCCAGGCGCAGATCGCCGGCACCGAGGGCGGCAAACATGTCTTCGGCGATCTTCATGTTGGCCTTTTCGGCCAGCTTGTCGAAGTCCACCTGCGGCAGGCCAAGGCGCGCCAATTCGCGTTCGAGCAAGGTCTTGCCGGCGGCGACGTTCTGGTCGCGCGCCTGCAACTTGAACCAGTGGACGATCTTCGCCCGGGCCCGGGACGTGGTGATGTAGCCCAGGTTCGGGTTCAACCAGTCGCGGCTCGGCGTACCGTGCTTGCTGGTGATGATCTCGACCTGCTCACCGGTCTGCAGGCTGTAGTTGAGCGGTACGATGCGCCCGTTGATCTTCGCGCCACGGCAGTTGTGGCCGATCTCGGTGTGCACGCGGTAGGCAAAATCCAGCGGCGTGGCGCCCTTGGGCAAGTCGATCGCGTGGCCGTCAGGGGTGAAGATGTAGACCCGGTCGGGTTCGATATCCACCCGCAACTGATCGGCCAAACCGCCGATATCGCCCAGCTCTTCGTGCCATTCCAGCACCTGGCGCAACCAGGAGATTTTCTCCTCGTACTGGTTGGACCCGGCCTTGACGTCGGTGCCCTTGTAGCGCCAGTGGGCGCATACGCCCAGCTCCGCTTCCTCGTGCATCGCGTGGGTGCGGATCTGTACTTCCAGCACCTTGCCCTCGGGGCCGATCACCGCCGTGTGCAACGAGCGGTAACCGTTTTCCTTGGGGTTGGCGATGTAGTCGTCGAATTCCTTGGGGATGTGCCGCCACAGCGTGTGGACAATACCCAGCGCGGTGTAGCAGTCGCGCATTTCCGGCACCAGCACGCGCACGGCGCGCACGTCGTAGATCTGGCTGAAGGCCAGGCCCTTGCGCTGCATTTTGCGCCAGATGGAATAGATGTGCTTGGCCCGGCCACTGATGTCGGCTTCGACCCCGGTGGCCTGCAATTCCGTGCGCAATTGGCTCATCACGTCAGCGATGAAGCGCTCACGGTCCAGCCGCCGCTCATGGAGCAGCGTGGCAATCTGTTTGTACTGATCGGGTTCGAGGTAACGGAAGGACAAGTCCTCCAGCTCCCACTTGATATGGCCGATGCCCAGGCGGTGGGCCAGCGGCGCGTAGATGTCGAACACCTCGCGGGCGACGCGGTTGCGCTTTTCGTCGTCGGCGGTTTTCACCGCACGAATCGCGCAGGTGCGCTCGGCCAGCTTGATCAGCGCGACGCGAACGTCGTCGACCATCGCCACCAGCATCTTGCGCAGGTTTTCCACCTGGCCCTGGGTGCCCAGCACCATGGACTGGCGCGGGCTGAGGCTGGCGCTGATGGCCGCCATGCGCAGCACGCCGTCGATCAGCTTGGCCACCACGGTGCCGAAACGCTGGCTGACGGTGGGCAGCTGAATATGCCCTTCGCGCACGCCGCGATACAGTACCGCCGCGATCAGTGAATCCTGATCGAGCTTGAGATCGGCGAGGATCTCGGCGATTTCCAACCCGGTGCGAAAGCTTGAAGTGCCTTCGGCCCACAGGTTCTTGGCCGCATTGTCTTGCTGCTCAGACTCACGAGCGAACTCGCAGGCTGCTTTCAAGGCTTCACGGTCCAGTGCCGGGTCGACACTGATGGCATGATCCAGCCATGCCTCGAGATTGATACTGCCGTCGGTGTTGATCGGCTGGTGTGCTCTCACCTGTACCATCTTGCTTACCTTCCCTACGACGCACCTTTTAGTGCGTCAAAATCATCGCTGACCTGCTTTACAAAAAAAGCTTATGCACGCTCCCTGGCAGGTCACAGGCCCAGGAGATGCAGGCCAGTCGGATTAAACGGGCATCCTAGCCCGCTTCAAATAACGCCATGGCCTCGACATGGGCCGTCTGGGGAAACATGTCGAGGATCCCGGCACGTTTTAGCCGGTAGCCTTGCTTGACCAACTCGACCGTGTCCCGCGCCAGCGTTGCCGGATTGCAGGACACATACACCAGGCGATCAGCCCCCAGAGTGGCGAGCTTGCGCACAACCTCCAGGGCACCATCGCGGGGTGGGTCCAAGAGTACCGCAGAAAAGCCCTCTTTGGCCCATTCCGCGTCGGTCAAAGGCTGGGACAAATCGGCCTGAAAAAACTGCGCATTATGCAAATTATTGCTGACGGCATTCTGTGCCGCCCGGTCCACCATGGCTTGCACACCTTCCACCGCGATCACTTCCCGTACCTGACGGGCCAGCGGCAAGGCAAAGTTGCCCAAGCCACAAAACAAATCCAGCACCCGCTCGTCGGGCTTTGGCGCCAGCCATTCCAGGGCCTGGGCAACCATCGCCTCGTTGACCCCGGCGTTGACCTGCACGAAGTCTCCCGGGCGGTACGCCAACTGCAAATCCCACTGTTCCAGACGATAGCCCAGGGCCTGGTCCGGTTCGAAGGGTTGCGGCTGGCCCTCGCCATGCAGCCACAGCTGGGCTTCATGGAAGGTACAAAATTCCTGCAGGATCGTCAGGTCCGCTTCGGACAAGGGCGCCATGTGTCGCAACAACACGGCAATCGACGAGCCGCTGAACAATTCCACATGCCCCAACGCCTGAGGCTTGCTCAGACGCCGCAACATGTTCGGCAAACGCTGCATGATCGGTTGCAAGGCCTGTACCAGCACCGGGCAATCATCGATCCCGACGATGTCCTGGCTGGCCACGGCGCGAAAACCCACCTCGAGTTTCTTCGCCTTGGCATCCCAGCGCACAGCCACGCGGGCGCGACGGCGATAGCCGAATTCCGGCCCGCTCAACGGCGCGGCCCACTCCTGGGGTTCGACACCTGCCACACGGGATAATTGCTCGGCGAGCATGCGCTGTTTCAGGGCGAGCTGTTCGTCATGGGGCAAGTGTTGCAGGCTGCAACCGCCACAGCGGCCGGCGTGCACACAGGGTGCCGGGCGGCGCAGTTCACTGGCGGTAAATACGCGCTCGGTGCGTGCCTCGACCACTTTGCCATGGGCGCCCAGCACCCGCGCTTCAACCTCTTCGCCGGCCAGGGCACCCACTACAAACCAGGTGCGGCCTTCAAAGAACACAATGCCGCGGCCGTCGTTGGCCAGGCGCTCGATGGTCAGGCGTTGCTTCTTGCCTACAGGAATCTGTGGGGCCCGGCTGCCGCCCGTGGGTTGGAAGCGCAGGCCTCTCTCGTGCTTGGCCATCAGTTGGGCGCGTCGAAAATGCCGGTCGACAAGTAACGGTCGCCACGGTCACAGATGATCGCGACGATCACTGCGTTTTCCAACTCCTGGGACAAGCGCAACATCCCGGCAACGGCGCCACCGGACGACACGCCGCAGAAGATGCCTTCTTCACGGGCCAACCGGCGGGTGGTGTCTTCGGCTTCACGCTGGGCCATGTCGATGATGCGATCGACGCGGGCCGAGTTATAAATTTTCGGCAAGTACTCTTCGGGCCAACGACGGATCCCCGGGATCGCCGCGCCTTCCATCGGTTGCAGGCCGACGATCTGGATCTCGGGGTTCTGCTCCTT
Organism: Pseudomonas sp. 1912-s; assembly: GCF_029269205.1. Lineage (NCBI taxonomy): Bacteria > Pseudomonadati > Pseudomonadota > Gammaproteobacteria > Pseudomonadales > Pseudomonadaceae > Pseudomonas > Pseudomonas sp. 1912-s. The sequence continues at coordinate 85,156 of NZ_JARIXR010000008.1, forward strand.
GAGGTAACGCGAGTTGCCCATGATGGTGCCGGTGGTGCCCATCGAACTCACGAAGTGGGTGATGGTGCCCTGGGTCTGGCGCCAGATTTCCGGGCCGGTGGTGGTGTAGTGCGCCTCGGGGTTGTCGCCGTTGGCGAACTGGTCCAGCACCAGGCCACGGCCTTCGGCGGCCATACGCTCGGCGAGATCGCGGGCGCCTTCCATGCCTTCTTCCTGGGTGACCAGGATCAACTCGGCGCCATAGGCCGTCATCGCCGCCTTGCGCTCGGCGCTGCCGTTGTCGGGCATGATCAGAATCATCCTGTAGCCCTTGATGGCGGCGGCCATGGCCAGGGCAATCCCGGTGTTACCGGAGGTGGCTTCGATCAGGGTGTCGCCGGGCTTGATCTGCCCACGCAGCTCGGCGCGGGTGATCATCGACAGCGCCGGGCGGTCCTTGACCGAGCCGGCCGGGTTGTTCCCTTCGAGCTTGAGCAACAAGGTATTGCTGGTGTTGCCCGGCAGGCGCTGCAAGCGGACCAGCGGGGTGTTGCCGACGCAATCGGCGATGGTGGGGTACTGCAAGGTCATGGCGTATTCGCAATCCAGACTGCGGGGGCGACTATCATACCGGGAAAGACTGGCGGGCCATATCACGCAAAGTGTGGTGCTTATCGCTTAATAGAATAAGTCAGGCCGGGCCGTGGTTTCTCTGGAACACTTCGTCGCCCATCGCGGCAATTTGCCCTTCGATCAACGCCTCGAATGGTTTCAACAGCGGCTCAAATGAAGTGGGCGCTTCGAGCACCTGCAATGCCTGCACGATGGCTTCCACCGTCGACAAAGCCCCGGGCCCCGGCGCCTTGCGCAGTCGATACCGGGACACGGCACCTTCTGCCAGCGTCACCCGAGGCAACGCCGCCAACAAGGGATTGAGGTGCAGCAGCTTGCGCGCCTTGCGCCAGGTCCCGTCCGGCACTACCAGCAGCAACGGTTCGTCGGATGGCGTGTAGGCCTGCAGCGGTTGCGCATCCTCGGCGGGGAATAACAGCCGCGCCTGATAACCCGGTGGATTCAACAGCACCTGCAAATCCTCAAATACCTCTCCCACTATTAACTGCGCATTCACCAGTCCCAGCGCCGCCAAGCGCGCGGTGTTCAATGCATGATTGACCTCACTCGGATGCTGCAACAGCAACACGCGGGTGCGGCTCTCCAGGCTCGGGATCAGCGCGCACAGGCAATGGGTGGTGGGCCGCAGGCAGCGGGAACATTGGGGTCTGGACATGGGTTTTCAGGCCTGGTTGAGCTGGGCTTTGAGTAAATCGCGGAACGTCTGGATCAACGGCTCGCGGCTGCGGCCCCGACGCATGATCATCGAGAACGGCGCCTGGTAACCAAAGGTCGCCGGCAGAAGCACCCGCAAATCGCCTTTGTCGGCCCAGGCCTGGGCGTAGTGTTCCGGCAAGTAGCCGATGTAGGCGCCGGACAGCACCAGGATCAACTGCGCTTCCATACTTTCTACCGTGGCGGCGCTGTGCTTGAAGCCGTGGCGCGCCAGTTCGGCCTGGCTCCAGTAGCCGCGGCCGACCATGCGCTGCTGGGTGATGACTTGTTCAGGGATACGCCGCTCGTTGAACAACGGGTGGCGGGTGCTGCAATACAGCCAGTGCTGTTCGCGGTAGAGCGGCATATAGATCAGCCCGCTCATTCGGTTGGAGAAGGCGCCGATGGCCAGGTCCAGGCGATTGTCCTGTACCCCGAGCTGCAATTCGTACGGGCTCATCACCGACAGATGCAAATGCACCGCCGGGTGCTCCTGGCTATAGGCGCCGATGACTTCGGCAAACGGCAGGGCCTTGTCGCTGACGGTGGAGTCGAGCACACCGAGCTTCAGGGTGCCGCGCAACTCACCTTTGAGTGCGGCGGCATATTGCTCGAAGCCTTCCAGCTCGCCCAATAGACGCAGGGTTTCCTGATGGAACAGCTCGCCCTTGCTGGTCAGGCTGAACCCGCCCCGGCCGCGATGGCACAGCACCAGGCCCAACGCGGCTTCCAGCTGGCTCATATAGGTGCTGATGGCCGAGGTCGACAGGTTGAGTTCGTGCTGGGCGTTGGCGAACCCCTGGTGCCGCACGACGCTGACGAAGATGCGCAGGAGTTTCAGGTCGGGCAAGGCGTTGGCCATAAGATCTCCAAGTAACACAAAACCTGTAGGAGCTGGCTTGCCAGCGATGGAATCCACTCGGTGCGCCTGTTACACCGAGGCGCCTGCATCGCTGGCAAGCCAGCTCCTACAGTTGCAGCCGAGTTTACCTCAGCCATTAGTTTAGAAAAATCTGAACTAAGTATTTGCCCCTGCCGATTCCTCCCCTCCCGTGCATTTCGCAGAATCGGCTTCTAATAAACAAAACGATGAGGCAATCCCGTGGACAAGATTTTCCACCAACCACTGGGCGGCAACGAAATGCCGCGCTTCGCCGGCATCGCCACCATGATGCGTCTTCCCCATTTGCAATCGGCCAAGGGCCTGGATGCCGCCTTCGTCGGCGTGCCCCTGGACATCGGCACCTCCCTGCGTGCCGGCACCCGTTTCGGGCCTCGGGAAATCCGCGCCGAATCGGTGATGATCCGCCCTTACAACATGGCCACCGGTGCTGCACCGTTTGACTCGCTGTCGGTTGCCGACATCGGCGACGTGGCGATCAACACCTTCAACCTGCTGGACGCCGTGCGCATCATCGAAGAAGCCTACGACGAGATCCTCGAACACAACGTAATCCCGATGACCCTGGGCGGTGACCACACCATCACCCTGCCGATCCTGCGGGCGATCCACAAGAAACACGGCAAGGTCGGGCTGGTGCACATCGATGCCCACGCTGACGTCAACGACCATATGTTCGGTGAGAAAATCGCCCACGGCACCACCTTCCGCCGCGCGGTGGAAGAAGGCCTGCTGGATTGCGACCGCGTTGTTCAAATCGGCCTGCGCGCCCAGGGCTATACCGCCGAAGACTTCAACTGGAGCCGCAAGCAGGGTTTCCGTGTGGTCCAGGCCGAAGAATGCTGGCACCACTCGCTGGCACCCTTGATGGCCGAAGTGCGCGAGAAAGTCGGCGGCGGCCCGGTGTACCTGAGCTTCGACATCGACGGCATCGACCCGGCCTGGGCACCTGGCACCGGCACCCCGGAAATCGGTGGCTTGACCACGATCCAGGCGATTGAAATCATCCGCGGCTGCCAAGGCCTGGATCTGATTGGTTGCGATCTGGTAGAAGTTTCGCCGCCGTACGACACCACCGGCAACACCTCGCTGCTGGGCGCCAACCTGCTGTACGAAATGCTCTGCGTACTGCCGGGCGTGGCGCACCGCTGATGAGCGACCAGGCCGAGGTATTAAAAGCCGCGGCCGACCTGGTGTCGGCCTTCGCCCGCAATGACCGCGAGGCTTACTTCGGTGCGTTCAGCGCCGACGCCAGCTTCGTGTTCTACACCCTCCCCCAGCCGCTGCTGAGTCGCGACGCCTACCAGGTGTTGTGGGATAGCTGGCGCCGGGACGAGGGATTTGAGGTGCTGTCCTGCACTTCAAGCAACGCATTCGTCAGCCTGCAAGGTGACGTCGCGGTATTTGTGCATGACGTGGCCACCGAGCTGCGCATGAACGGGGAGCAATTCTTTAGCCAGGAACGCGAGACCATTGTCTTCAAACGGCAAGGTGATCGCACACAACAAAAAGAAGGCCTGTGGCTGGCCTGTCACGAACATTTGTCCGCTATGCCGGAAGGGCTGCCGCCCCCTTAGCCAATGTGATCGGAGCTGATCATGAATAATAAAAACAACGAAAATAGTATTCGCAACATAGAAACCAACGGCGTCGAACAGATCCCGGACCACGAACGTACCGCCGGGCCGAAGGATTTGTTTCGCCTGATTTTCGGCGGTGCCAACACCTTCGCCACCGCCGTGCTGGGGAGCTTTCCGGTGCTGTTTGGCTTGTCGTTCCAGGCCGGCGTCTGGGCGATTGTGCTGGGCGTGCTGGTGGGTGCAGTAATCCTCGCGCCCATGGGCCTGTTCGGGCCGCTCAATGGCACCAATAACGCGGTGTCTTCCGGTGCGCATTTTGGTGTGCACGGGCGGATTGTCGGCTCGTTCCTGTCGCTGCTGACCGCGATCGCGTTCTTCTCACTCTCGGTGTGGAGTTCAGGCGATGCGCTGGTGGGCGGTGCGAAACGGCTGGTGGGCCTGCCGGAAACCGACCTGACCCTGGGCCTGGCCTACGGCGTGTTCGCCATTCTCGTGCTGACGGTATGCATTTACGGCTTTCGCTTCATGCTGTGGGTCAACCGTATCGCGGTGTGGGCGGCCAGCCTGCTGTTCCTGCTGGGCATCTTCGCCTTCGCCCCGGCTTTCGACAGCCACTTCGCCGGCACCGTCGCCCTCGGCCAGACCGGCTTCTGGGCCGCGTTTATCGGTGCGGCACTGGTGGCCATGAGCAACCCGATTTCCTTCGGCGCGTTCCTCGGCGACTGGTCGCGCTACATCCCGCGGGAAACCTCGAAGATACGGATCATGCTGGCGGTGGTGTTCGCGCAGATCGCAACCTTGATTCCGTTCCTGTTCGGCCTGGCCACCGCGACCATTGTGGCGATCAAGGCACCGGACTACATCGCCTCCAACAACTATGTTGGCGGCCTGCTGGCCGTGGCGCCGAGCTGGTTCTTCCTGCCGGTGTGCCTGATCGCGGTGATCGGCGGCATGTCCACTGGCACCACCTCGCTGTATGGCACCGGGCTGGACATGTCCAGCGTGTTCCCACGGCTGCTGTCGCGGGTCAAGGCGACGCTGCTGATCGGGGTGATGTCGATTGCCTTCATCTTTATCGGACGTTTCGCCGCCAACCTGGTGCAGAGCGTGTCGACCTTCGCCGTGCTGATCATCACCTGCACCACGCCGTGGATGGTGATGATGATCATCGGCCTGATCGTGCGCCGGGGTTACTACTGCCCGGACGACCTGCAAGTGTTCACGCGTGGTGAAACCGGCGGGCGCTACTGGTTCAGCCACGGCTGGAACTGGCGCGGCCTTGGGGCCTGGATCCCGAGTGCGCTGGTGGGCCTGTGCTTCGTCAACCTGCCGGGGCAGTTTGTCGGGCCGCTGGGCAACCTCGCCGATGGCATCGACATCAGTTTGCCGGTCACCCTGGGCCTGGCCTCGCTGGTGTACCTGACGCTGCTTCGGGTGTTCCCTGAACCGGCTGCCGTCTACGGGCCGAACGATCCTCGCAGCAAGAGCATGGATTCGCTCGCTAAATCAGCGCTGCAAACCGCCGCCTGATCGCCCATAAAAAAGATAATCGGAGACTCGCCGTCATGGCTTTAGATCTATTCGTCGTCCTCATCTACGCCGCCGGCATGCTGGTGCTCGGCTACTACGGCATGCGCCGGGCCAAGACTCATGAAGACTACCTGGTGGCCGGCCGCAACCTGGGCCCGACGCTGTACATGGGCACCATGGCGGCCACCGTGCTGGGCGGTGCGTCCACCGTCGGCACCGTGCGCCTGGGTTATGTGCATGGCATTTCCGGTTTCTGGCTGTGCGCCGCCCTGGGTGCGGGGATCATTGCGCTGAACCTGTTCCTGGCCAAGCCGCTGCTGAAACTGAAAATCTTCACCGTGACCCAGGTCCTGGAAAAGCGCTACAACCCCATGGCCCGCCAGGCCAGTGCGGTGATCATGCTGGCTTACGCGCTGATGATCGGCGTGACCTCGATCCTCGCCATCGGCACCGTACTGCAAGTGCTGTTCGGCCTGCCGTTCTGGATCTCGGTGCTGCTGGGCGGTGGCGTGGTGGTGGTGTACTCGACCATCGGCGGCATGTGGTCGCTGACCCTGACCGACATCGTGCAGTTCGTGATCAAGACCGTCGGCCTGATGTTTATCCTGCTGCCGATCTGCCTGTACCGCGTCGGCGGCTGGGATGAATTGGTGGCCAAGCTGCCCGCGTCGAATTTCAGCTTCACCGAAATTGGCTGGGACACCATCATCACCTACTTCATGATCTACTTCTTCGGCATCCTGATCGGCCAGGACATCTGGCAACGGGTGTTCACCGCCCGTGACGAAAAGGTCGCCAAGTACGCAGGCACTTTCGCCGGTTTCTACTGCATCCTCTACGGCCTGGCCTGTGCGCTGATCGGCATGGCCGCCCACGTACTGATCCCGGACCTGGACAACGTCAACAACGCGTTTGCTGCCATCGTCAAAGTCTCGCTGCCGGACGGTATCCGTGGCCTGGTGATTGCTGCTGCACTGGCCGCGATGATGTCCACCGCCAGCGCCGGCTTGCTTGCCGCGTCCACCGTATTGACCGAAGACCTGCTGCCGCGCCTGCGGGGCGGCAAACAGTCGAGCCTGAAGATCAACCGTCTGTTTACCCTGCTGACGGGGATTGCCGTACTGGGTATCGCGCTGGTGGTGAACGATGTTATCAGCGCACTGACCCTCGCTTACAACCTGCTGGTGGGCGGCATGCTGATCCCGCTGATCGGGGCGATTTTCTGGAAGCGCGCGACGACTTCCGGGGCGATTACCTCCATGACCCTGGGCTTTGTGACGGCGCTGGTGTTCATGATCAAGGACGGTTTGGACGCCAATACCCCGATCTATTACAGCCTGGGCGTGGGCCTGGTGAGTTTTGTGGTGGTGAGCTTGCTGTCCCGTCGTCCGGAGGCTGTTGCGGCTCGGGCGATCTGAACGAATAGTTGAAAGCAGCTTTCTTCAGCGGGTGCGACGTCGGATGTCGCACCCGTTTTTTTTCATTCCCACATTACCGAAACCGCCGGCGCCCTTGCCTGAATGACTTCCTGAACCAAAGAAGCCCATACCAATCCCTGGGTTGTACCCCCGGCATAAGTTGCCCCCGCGACAATTCGGTTGTATGCGGACCAGTAAACGATTGAAAGTCCATCTGCGGTGCCAGGCCTGGCACATTCAATAACCTGCAAGTTGCCACTTTCGATCGCGCTGCGGTAGGACGCTGGAAAGTGCCGAGCCACAGCCGTCAGGCACGCCGCCAGTACCTCTTCCTTATGTTCCTGCACCGAATCGGGCGGAACCCGACCACCGGAGACAAGAATAAAGTCTCCGTCCAAGCGGCAATTCATGACGCCGATGGGCAGGTCGTACTGCAGCTTGAGTCCGCGCATTTCGACACCCTCATTCCCCACCGCACGCAGTTTGAAAAACCAGCCAACGATCGCGAACACCTCGGGTTCCTCTACCCCCATGGCCGTGACGACGAAGTGTTCTCTGCTCAGGTCAGCAATCTGGACCGGACTCAAATTCCGGGGCAGGAACTGCACCCCGGAGCGCTGCAAAAGCGCCACTAATTCATCCATTAGATGAGCAAACTCCAGATCGTAGCCCGATACCTCAATAGCCCGGCTGATCCCTGGAATTCCATAACTTGCCTGGAATTGCGGCTGGCTGGTCTCTGCAAGCTCATTGCCCGGCTTGCCACTGGGCCACGGCCTGTTTTCGATATCGCACTGTTCGCGGATCGCGGCCTCTACGCCACTGGCGTCGTCCGCGTAGGCTCGTACAATCCGCGACCGCGCGAATGGTGCGAGGGACGGGTTGTCGGCGAGGAGCTTTTCAAACAACTCAATGCCTGCACGATTGCACTCAACGGCCAAATACTGATTTCCGGGCGTCAGATAACCATTGCGTAGCGGCTTTGCCGTCGTCTCCGTTGCTGACAGATGGCGCATGTTCACCCTGTTATGGCTGGCGCCGTCGCGCGCCTGCGTTCCTCCGTAAACGATGACTTGATAATTCGCCAGGCGGAACATCACGGCCTGGAGCAGGCCGTTGATACCCCTGCCGATGATCGACACGCGCGGTGCACCGGCATGTGCCTGCTGAGTGGGGATCATCAATGAATGTGCAAGTTTGCGCCTGACAAGGCTGCGCAAGGCCACCAGGCTCAGTTGAACAGAGACGGCATAGTCAAGGTCGCCATGGCAGGCTTCGGTGGTTGCCGCCTGTGTCGTAAGCGTTGCCGGTTTGCACCAGGCGTAGACACTACAGCCGAGTGCTTCTGTACGCCTGCGAAACGCGTCCAGTGTCCTGGGACCGTAGTCCAATACCAGCTGGATACCTTCTGCCGTAGCCAGGGCCTGCAAAGCATCATCGCTGAAGACATCCGGCTTGGCGACACAGACCAGGCGAGCTTGCCTGTGCATACATTGAATAAGGGCCCGATCAATACGATGAGTAGATTCATCGTTCAGGGACAAGCATAAGGCGACTGCATCGGCACCCTTCAACGCTTCGAACCAGTCCACGACAAATGACACTTTAGTGTCGGAAAAGACTTTGCCGATAGCGTCCGATACTTGACCGGGCCGAACCAACACCTTAATCCGAACAGTCGGATTTCGATCAAGTAATAACTTGACGAGTTCTTTTCCAACATTGCCGTATCCCAGCACACAAATATCATCGGGGAGAGAGCCATCGGCCAGGGTCAGCCAATGTGCAATATAAGCGGCAACATGCGGCGAGTTGACCCCCGGCGTATTGATCACTTGAATGTTGTTAGAGGCGCACAGATCCAATCGAATCTTATCCAGGCTCGTCCCTCTGCGGACCAGACAGAGGTTTCCAAATGGGTGGGATACACGCCATTGGTCAATGACATCTGCATCAATAGGCTGGTCACCGACTATGATCGTTGATGGACGCAACAGTCCGATCTGCATAAGCAGCGCTTGCTTGGTTAATGTCGGCGGGAAAAACACTACATTGCTGGGCGCGTCAGCCTTCCAGCCTCTGGACGCAGGGGCGATATGTAAAATATTTTCGGTGATGGCGATGAGTGACGCAGCGACTGGCGGGACGGAAGAAAGCATCATAGCTTTATCTCCAACAATTCTGACGCGCTCAAGGGGAGTTCAATAAAGTTGGGGTTCTGGAAATGCAAACGATACAAATCTTTTCCTAACGGAACTCAACCTACGCTTATCTTCAGAATTGAATAAGCCAGATACTTCTGACAAACAAGTAGTCTACTTCCGACACTAGAACGCCAAAGCATGACTGACGTGCACAGATTCGGACTACTCAGGTATTTCCGCGAAATGATCAAATAGCTTTTTCGAAAACTTTCCTGACCTCAGCCTTTTTTTGCAAGTGCACAAAACAAATATGGGAGCGGGCTTGCTCGCGAATACGCTGCGTCAGTCAGTGCAAAGTTCACTGATACACCGTATTCGCGAGCAAGCCCGCTCCCACATAAATTTATGCAGCTTCAGACCACGCCCAAACACCGGGGGTTTGGGCGCTTTCCAGGACTTACCTGCGACGCGGCCGACGCTGCTCGTCATCGGTGCGAATTGGCACCGGTTGCAGCGGTGGCTCGATCAAGCCGAGTGCGACGCCGAGGTCGTGCAGCCAGTTTTGCAGTTTCTCTTTCATGGTGCCCCCTTGGGGTAATGCCGAGCGGCTGGAATTCTGTGGCCGCTTCCTACAGATAGTAGTCTTAAGTCCTACGGATTGCTTGAACGAAACCACAACGAACTATTACTGAATTGATCAAAATCCTGACGGATCGTTCAAGCAATCGCTCGGGTTAAGGGTTCCAGTGCCACCTTGCCCTCTTGCTGCAGGTCAATCCACGCATTGAGGTTAGCGCCGAGCATGCCCTTGCGCCACATCAACCAGGTGGTGGCGCTGGCAAAAGGCTCGGCCAGCGGATGAATGGACACACTGTCCTTGCCCGGCAGGCTGTCGAGCATCGATTCAGACATCAACGCCACCCCGGAACCGGCGATCACACAAGCCAGCATGCCCTGGTAGGACTCAATCTCGATGGCTCGGCCCATCGCCACACGGTCGTGGGAAAACCACGCTTCCAGCCGCGCCCGGTAGGAACAACTGCGTCGGAACGTGAACACCGAGCGGCCGGCAACATCCTGCGGACCACGCACGGGCGGGTGGTCCGCTTCGCAAATCAGCAGCAGGCGCTCTTCGCACAGCGGCACGCCATCCAGGGTGGCCAGGGTCAACGGCCCGTCCACCAGCGCGGCGTCGAGGCGCCCGGTAATCAAGCCTTCCAGCAGCTCACCGCTGGGGGCCGATTGCACCTGCAGGTTCACCATCGGATACGCCTTGTGGTAGCGCGCCAACAGCTTGGGCAAGTGAATCGCCGCCGTGCTGTACATGCTGCCCAGCACAAAGTCACCGGCCGGTTGCCCGCCTTGCACCGCGCCATGGGCTTCGTCATGCAGGGCCAGCAGGCGTGCGCTGTAGTCCAACAACACTTTGCCTGCGGGAGAAAGCTGCAAGCGCTGGCGCTCGCGCACGAACAGTTCGACGCCCAGCTGTTCTTCCATCTGTTTAAGCCGGGTCGACAAGTTGGACGGCACCCGGTGCAAACGCTCGGCAGCACGGGTGATGGAGCCCTCCTCGGCCACCGCCTGGAAAATACGCAATTGACTAAACTCCATCACCATTCTCCAAAACTGAACAAGTTACTCACTATTATTCATTTTTAAAGAAAGTCAATCCACTTTAGCCTGAGGGTCACTTGCTGCCCCCAGGAAAAACCACCATGTCACCGCTGATCCGCTTACTCGCCAGTTTTATCGCCTTGATGATGGCCATGGGCATTGGCCGCTTCGCGCTTACCCCGCAAATGCCGCATTTGCTCAGTGAGGGCCAGATCGACTTGACCGGCGCCGGCCTGATTGCGGCAGCCAACTACCTGGGTTACTTCGTCGGCGCGGTGGACTCGATATTTGCCCGTAGCCATCACCATGTACGCGGGCGCCTGTACGGCGGGCTGTGGTTATGTGTGCTGCTGACCCTGGCGTCGTACTGGGCCCATGGGTTCTGGCCGCATTTGTTGTTGCGCTTTGGTACCGGTGTGGCAAGCGCCTGGGCCTTGGTGATGATCACCAGCCTGAGCCAGCCACTGGCCATTGCGGCCGGGCGCCCACGCCTGGGTGCACTGGTATTTGCCGGGCCGGGGCTGGGAATTCTGTTGACCGGGTTACTGGCGCTGGGCTCCAACCTGCTGGGGCAAGACTCTGCAACCTTGTGGCTGGTGTATGGCGCAGTCGCGCTGGTGATGCTGCTGGCCATCCTGCCGTTCCTGCCCAAGCCTTCCGCCGCCAGCTCGCCCGTTGCCAGCCACACCGACGTGGTGAGCAACGGCAGCATCACCCACCTGTGCTGGATCTACGTGTTGTACGGTCTCGGCTACATCATCCCGGCGACATTCCTGTCACAGATGGCCAGCGCGCAATTCAACGGCGCATGGCAAGCGGACCTGTTCTGGCCCTGCTTTGGCCTGGCCGCCGCGATTGGCGTGGTGGTCGCGAGCCTGCGCCGCAAGGACCCGGACACCACCCGCCGCTGGCTGATGACAACCCTGTGGCTGCAAGCGGCCGGGGTGTTCGCCTGCCTGCTGGGCAACGGTTGGGGCCTGGCGCTGGGAGTGTTGCTGTGCGGCGGGCCATTCCTGGCGTGCATGCAGTTGGTGATGGCGCGCTTGCGTGAGGTCGCCCCCCATGGTTACCAGCGCAGCACCGGGTTGCTGACCGCCAGCTTTGCGATCGGCCAATTGAGCGGGCCGTTGCTGGCGTCGGTCAGCAGCCACCTCAGTGGCGGCCTGCAACCGGCGTTGGTGGTCGCTGGCGCCGGTTTGGTAGTGGCAGGATCGGTGCTCGTCAGCCGGCAACCATCGGCGCAGGTGCGCGAACCTGTTCACGCCGCGCCAGCACCAGGAAAAACAGCCCACCCAGGAAGCAGCCGGTAAACCAGGCGAAGTTGGCCATGCCCTGCAAGGCCGGAGTGAAGGTGATCGCGACGCCCACCAGCGTCGCGGGCACCAGCGCCTTGACCGCCGTCCAGTTCACGCCGCCATCAAAGTAGTAGCGCCCGCTCGGGCTGTCGTCGAACAGCGCGTCGACGTCGATCTTCTGCTTCTTCACCAGGTAGTAATCCACCAACAGAATCCCGAACAACGGCCCGATAAACGCCGCGAGGATGTCGAGGGTGTAGTGGATCATCAACGGGTTGTTGAACAGGTTCCACGGGGTGATAAAGATCGAGGCCACCGCCGCAATCATCCCGCCGGCGCGCCAACTGATTTTGCTCGGAGCCACGTTGGCAAAGTCAAAGGCCGGCGAGACAAAGTTGGCGACGATGTTGATGCCGATGGTCGCGGTGACAAAGGCGAACGCCCCCAGCAGTACGGCCATATCGTTGTCGATGCGCGAGACCGTGGCGATCGGGTCGTGGAGCATTTCGCCGAACACCGGCAAGGTGCCCGAAACAATCACCACGGTGACCAGGGAGAACGCCAGGAAATTTACCGGCAAGCCCCAGAAATTTCCGCGACGCACGTCCTTCATCGTCCGGCAGTAACGACTGAAATCACCGAAGTTCAGGGTCGGACCGGAAAAGTACGACACCACCAATGCCGTCGCCACGATGATTTGGCCAAAGGCTTGCCAGCCAGACAGGGACTTTTCCGCCAGGGTGAAGCTGATATTGGCCCAGCCCGCCTTCCACACGATCCAGCCTGCCAGCGCAAACATCACCGCATAGACAATGGGCCCCGCCCAGTCGATAAAACGACGGATGGACTCCATGCCGGCCCAGAAGACCAGCGCCTGGAGCGTCCACAGACTGAGGAAACCAAACCAGCCCAGGTACGACAGGCCGGCAAAATGTGGCTCTGCGTATACCGCCATCTGTGGGAAAAACCGCAGCACCACGATGATCAAGGCGCTGGATGCCAGGTAGGTCTGAATCCCGTACCAGGCCACCGCGATCAAACCGCGAATCACCGCAGGAATATTCGCTCCGAACACCCCAAAGGCCAACCGGCAGATCACCGGGTACGGCACTGCCGCCTGCTGGCTCGGCTTGGCCACCAGATTGGCGATCAATTGCACAATGCAAATCCCGGCGAGCAAGGCGATCAACACCTGCCAACTGGCCAGCCCCAGCGCAAACAGGCTGGCGGCGAACACGTAACCGCCAACGCTGTGCACGTCGCTCATCCAGAAGGCGAAGATGTTGTACCAGTTCCATTTTTGCGGCAGCGGCCCCAGGTCCTGGTTGTACAGGCGCGGGCTGTAGCCTTTGGGCAATTGTTCGGTCATCGCAGGGCTCCTCGTAAATACCGGCCTGCCACCCGCGACGGGAGTGCGTACGGGAGGCGGCATGGTTTGTATACGAGTTGATGAGCAGAATGCGTGCCAAAGAAATAAAACTCGGCACAATCCCTCTGCGGCGTGGGTCTTCAGAGAATTATGCACAGGCACAAAGATGACTAAACGGTGCAGGTTCGCTCAGGGATGGTGCAGATCAATCCTGTACACAATCAATTGTGCACCCTGCGTGCACATTGGTAGCCCACGGTGCAGCAAACCGCGCTGAGGAAAGTGCCCCACGCAATATCCATCACGGCCAACCCGGCGGACCAACCCTGCAAGGTTGCCCAATTGCTCAGGTCATAGGTGCCGTAGGCCACCAGGCCCAGCAATGCGCCAAGCCGAACGGCACGTTGCCAGCCGCCGCTCGTTACAGCGGGAAGGACGACAAACACCACACAACCGAATACATAGAGGAGATAGAACGCCACCGCGGGGAACAGGCGCGGCTGATCGAGCATCAGCGGGCCCAGCAGGGCTTTGTAGGTCGGCCCCATGAAAACGCCAAGCCACAGGCCGTCGAGGACCAGGAAGGCGAGCAAGGTGCCGAGGTAGGCGAAGAGGGTTTTTCTGGACATTCATAGGATCCTTGCAGGAGCTGGCTTGCCGGCGATGGCGTCAGAAGAATCACCGTAAGGCTCACGGGCCTTATCGCCGGCAAGCCGGCTCCTACAGGAGAGCAAACCGCGATCAGCTTAGTTCAATACGATCCGCGTGGATCACGATGTGACCCTGCTTGTAGAGGGCACCGATGGCCTTCTTGAAGTTGCCTTTGCTGACACCGAACAAACTGCTGATCACCGCCGGGTCGCTTTTATCGCTGACGGGCAAGGTGCCGTTGTTCTCGCGCAACTTGGCGAGGATCTTCGAGTTCAGGCTGGACGCAGCTTCTTCACCTACCGGCTGCAGGCTCAGGCTGATATTGCCGTCGGCGCGGATTTCCTTGATGAAGCCTTTCTCTTCCTTGCCCGGGCGCAGGAACTTGAACACTTCGTTCTTGTGGATCAGGCCCCAGTGCTTGTTGTTGATGATGGCCTTGAAGCCCATGTCGGTGGCTTCAGCCACCAGCAAGTCAACTTCCTGGCCTACCTTGTAGTTGGCCGGGGTCTTGTCCAGGTAACGGTCAAGGCGCGCGGTGGCGGTGATGCGCTTGGTGTGCTTGTCGAGGTAGACGTGCACCACGCAATATTCACCGGCGGTCAGTTGGCGCTTTTCTTCGGAGTAAGGCAGCAGCAAATCCTTGGGCAGGCCCCAATCCAGGAAGACACCAATGCTGTTGACTTCAACCACTTTCAGACTGGCAAATTCACCCACCTGTACTTTTGGTTTTTCGGTGGTCGCGATAAGTTTGTCATCGCTGTCCAGATAAATAAAAACGTTGAGCCAGTCTTCATCTTCACTGGGAATATCTTTGGGAATATAACGATTGGGCAAGAGGATTTCGCCCTCTTGATCACCATCCAGGTACAAACCAAAGTTAGTGTGTTTAACCACTTGCAAGCTGTTGTAGCGCCCGACTAAAGCCATTTCCAATACCCTCATTGCGTGGGCGGCATTCTACCCGAGTTGACGGCGGCGGTCCCGTGTACCGGCGCACAGGCCTGAAAAATCATGGATTTGCCGCGGACCGCCCCGCTCGTCAGATGATCAGCCTGATTTATGCAAGCACCCAAGCCATATTTCTCCCATGGGTTTCTAATTAAAACAGCGAGTTAGGTGAGTATTTCACTGATTAATTTCAGGCCATTCATAAAGCCGCCGTATATTCCAGGGGATATTTGCCAAGCAATTGTCAAGCATTTCATGTACGATGCATGGCCAAGTTAATTTTCTACAGGTTAGTGGCCGCCATGCGCGTAAAAGCATCCAACAGCAAAGCAAAGCCAGCTCCCGCCGTTGAAACCAGCGAATCGATCAACAGCCAAATTGCTGCATTCCTCAAGCAGGGCGGCGAAATCCAGCAGATTGCCAAAGGCGTAAGCGGCCAGACTTTCGGCCCGTCCAAGCAGATCACCCTGGGTAAAAAGTAATACGTGCGCATTACACCTGGTCCCTATGCGCTTTGCCTTTCAAGGCGCTAGGACTAGAGCCCGCAACACCCTCTGATACTCCCCCTTTTGCACCAATCGACGAACGGGCTTCATCCGTGAACCATCGCCGGTATGCTTGCACACGTCTAGATCGGGCATTTGCCTGATATTTCCCGTTACTGCTCCTCGCTTTTCACGGAGTGAAGCATGCTCAAATCCTGCATTTTCCTGGCCGGTGCCCTGTTGGCCAGCCCCCTTGCCGAAGCGCAGGTTTTCCAGCGTGAACTGGGTGACTTCGACCTGAAATTGGGCACCACGCCCAGTCGCAGCATGGCCCAAGGCCTGGTCAAACCCACTTCGCCCGGCAGCGACTCGTTCCACGGCGGCCTCGACCTGAGTCACGGCAGCGGCCTGTACCTCGGCCAATTCTCACCGAGCATGGGCATCTCCCCTACCAGCAACCTGGAAGTTGACTCCTACCTGGGCTTCAAGCGTCCCTTTGACCAGACCCTGGGTTATGAACTGGGGATGATTCACTACAGCTACCCCAAGCTGAGCCCACTCGACAGCCAGGAGTTCTACGGCGGCCTGACCTTGCTGGGCAATCGCTTCGGCGCCTCCTTCAGCAACGACCCGGACCGGCAAGACAGCACCCTGTTCGCCGACCTGGGCGGCACCAAGCCCTTCGGCATTGGCGTCAGCATGAAGTACACCACCCACCAGTTGGGCACCCCGGTCTCGGTCGCCGATGGCAGCTCCATCCGCAGCTTCAGCGATTGGTCGGTGCAATTCTCACGACCGTGGATGGGCGTCGACCTGAACCTGATCTACAGCGACTCGAGCCTCAGCGGCGGCGATTGCTCGGCTTACTCCGGACACAACTCGCAATGCGACGGCCTATTGACCTTAAAAGCCGAGCGGGCGTTTTATTGATGGGCTGAACTGTCGCGGCACTGGCGGGTTCAGATGCAATAACCTCGTCTGCGCAAGGACTCGCTCATGCTGCGTCGCTTAAAACTTCTGGTGATGTTGCTGACCCTCAGCCTGGTGCTTGCCGGCTGCAACCGGGTGGGCCTGGCCTATCGCAACCTGGATGTGATCATCCCCTGGACCCTCAGCGACTACCTGGACATGAACGCCGGGCAAAAGAGCTGGTTCAACGACAAACTCAAGGAACACCTGGCCTGGCATTGCACCACACAACTGCCGGGCTACCTGGATTGGCTCGACCGCCTGCAACAGATGGTCGACAACGACCAGGTGACTGACGCCGCCCTGCAAACCCGTACGGCCGAGGCCAAGCAAGCGATTGCCGAGAGCGCCCGTACAATCACGCCGTCCGCGGTCGAATTATTGCAGGGGCTCGATGACCAGCAAGTACAAGACATGGAGCAAGCATTCGCCAAAGACCTGCGCAAGCGTCAGGACGAGTACCTGAAACCGTCCCTCGAACAGCAGATCAAGGAACGCGCGGAGCGCATGAACAAGCGACTGGATGCATGGCTGGGGCCGTTAAGCGCCAGCCAGCAGAATCGCGTCACCGCCTGGTCGATCGCCCTCGGCGAGCAGAACCGGCAATGGATTGGTAACCGTGCCCACTGGCAGGCGCTGTTTATCGCAGCGGTCAAGGACCGCCACAGCAGCGACTTCCCGAGCAAGATCGAGCAACTACTGGTGGACCGTGAAAGCCTGTGGACGCCGGAGTATCGCCAGGCCTACGCCCAGACCGAAACCGCCGCCCGCAGCCTGATCGTCGACCTGATGGCGGAAAGCACCGTGCAGCAGCGCCAGAAGCTGACGCAGAAGATCGACAAGGTGCGCAGCGACTTCAAGGCCCTTAAATGCCTGAAGGCTGGCACCCCATAGTCATCAGGCAATCTGTGCTTTCGACGCCACTTCATCGAACGTCGCCGGATCCAGCGCATCCGCCTGCTCGTCCAGCACCTCACGCGGGTGATTATTGCCAGGGATGCAGCTGTCGATCAGGCTCAGCAGCTGTGAGCCGCGCAGGGTCAATTTGAAATTTTCACCATTGCCGCACTCTTCCTCTGACCGCGACTCAATAAAGCCGCGCGTGAACAACAATCCCTCGTAATCCGCTGCGGTCTTTTTAAACTCATCGAGATTACCGATGGGCTCACCAGCGGCAGCTCTTTTGGCGGCTTCTTCCTCGGCATATTTGCGCGGGGCGAAGCTGGCTCCACCGTTCTGTACCTCATGCAGCAGTCGTTCGATCAAATCCCAATCGTAAGTCGTCATCCTGATTCCTCCTGAAGGCACACGAATATAGGCCCTTCCAAGGTGTGACATGCCGGACCCGTTGCCGTTCAGCCTAGCGGACAGGCGCGATTTCGCTGAACTTTTAAGCCTTCGGGGCCCTCAACCGAACATCATCGCCAAGGAGGTCCGAACCATGAAAACCCTGCTGAATATCGCCATTGCGGCCACGCTGCTCGCCGCCCTGCCCGCCTGGGCCTGCACGCTTGAAGAAGCCACCGCAAAACGTGAGCAACTGGCCAAGGAGGTGACCAAGCTCACCCAACAGAACCCGGAGAAGGCCAAGGAGATCAACGAGGAATTGCAGAACATGAAGCTGGAAACCGCCAGCGCAGACCTGCCCGACAAGTGCCAACTGATCGACCAGCGCCTCAAGGAAATGGACGAGGCGGCCGCCAAAGCCAAAAACTGAGGCGAAAAAAAACCGGACACTGTCCGGTTTTTTTGTGGCGCAAACCTTACTCGGCAGCAGGCGCTTCCGGCTTGCGGCGCTTGAGCGGGGCCATGCCATCCTTGCTGACCAACGACAGGTTGTCGGTCTTTGGACGGTTGGCAATCTTGCGCTTGGTCGGCGACTTGGCGCCGGCTTTCTTCTTCTCGCCCTTGGCGTCGACCTTTTTCTTCTTCACGCCAACAGCTTTACCCGAGGCCTTGACCTTCTTCGGCCCGCCGTAGGTACCTTTGACTTCCTTGATGGTGCGGCGCTCGAACGACTGCTTCAAGTAGCGCTCGATGCTCGACATCAGGTTCCAGTCGCCATGGCAGATCAGCGAGATCGCCAGGCCATCGTTGCCGGCACGCCCGGTACGACCGATACGGTGCACGTATTCGTCGCCGCTGCGAGGCATGTCGAAGTTGATCACCATGTCCAGGCCATCCACGTCCAGGCCGCGGGCAGCAACGTCGGTGGCGACCAGGATCTTCACGCCACCTTGCTTGAGGCGGTCAATGGCCAGCTTGCGGTCCTTCTGGTCTTTCTCACCGTGCAGGACGAACGCCTTGTACTCCTGAGCCACCAGGCGACCGTAGATGCGGTCGGCCATGGCGCGGGTGTTGGTGAACACGATGGCCTTCTGATAGGTCTCGTTGGCCAGCAACCAGTTGAGGATCTGCTCTTTGTGCACGTTATGGTCAGCGGTGATGATCTGCTGACGGGTGGTCGAGTTCAGGTCGCTGACGTTGTTGACCTGCAGGTGCTCAGGGTTGTTCAGGACCTTGGCGACCATGTCGCGCAGGGTCGAACCGCCGGTGGTGGCCGAGAACAGCATGGTCTGCTGGCGGTTTACACACTCTTGCACCAGGCGCTGCACGTCGTCGGCAAAGCCCATGTCGAGCATGCGGTCGGCTTCGTCGAGCACCAGCACTTCAACTTCCTTGAGGTCCAGGTTACCGGCGTTCAGTTGCTCGATCATCCGGCCCGGGGTACCGATCAGGATGTCCGGCACCTTGCGCAGCATGGCGGCCTGGACCTTGAAGTCTTCGCCGCCGGTGATCAGGCCGGACTTGATGAAGGTGAACTGCGAGAAGCGCTCCACTTCCTTCAAGGTCTGCTGGGCCAGCTCGCGGGTCGGCAGCAGGATCAGGGTCTTGATGCTGACACGGACTTTCGCCGGGCCGATCAGACGGTTGAGAATCGGCAGGACGAAAGCGGCGGTTTTGCCACTCCCGGTTTGAGCCGTCACCCGCAGGTCACGCCCTTCGAGCGCGAGCGGGATGGCCGCTGCTTGCACAGGCGTTGGCTCGACAAATTTAAGCTCGGCCACGGCTTTGAGCAGGCGTTCGTGCAGGGCGAATTGGGAAAACACGGGTGCTACCTCGAAGAAATACAAAAAAACAGCTGCATAGGGTAACGGTTTCGGGCGCCAAGGCCGAGTTTCTTTACGCGAACTGCGTTAATCAGGCGCTTTTTTGTCAGGGGATTTGTCTACAAGGACAACTTTGACGCACTTAAATGCTCTAATCGCCCCGTCACGTCTTACAGAAGAATCGCGTTTACCCATGGATATCAAACAGCTCTGGCTCAACGTCCAAGACCTCTGGGGCACCCTCGACGAGCACCCGTTGCTGCATTCCAGCCTGGCGCTGATGGTGCTGCTGGTGGTCGCCCTGCTGCTCGGACGAGT
Organism: Pseudomonas sp. 1912-s; assembly: GCF_029269205.1. Taxonomy (NCBI): domain Bacteria; kingdom Pseudomonadati; phylum Pseudomonadota; class Gammaproteobacteria; order Pseudomonadales; family Pseudomonadaceae; genus Pseudomonas; species Pseudomonas sp. 1912-s. Next base: position 104,793 of record NZ_JARIXR010000008.1, read on the forward strand.
GGCTCGGTACCTCATCCTGCACGCCGTCAAGCTGCTGGGCCGGCAACCCGCACTGCACTGGCTCAACGACCTGCGGCACAACAAAGTCTTCCACCGCCTGGCGCAGATGACGCCCTCGCTGGTGATCCAGTTCGGCCTGTACCTGGTGCCAGACCTGAGCAAGACCGCCACGCTGTTCATCGGCAACGTCGCCCTGGCATTCACCATCCTGTTCATGGTGCTGGCGATAAGCGCGCTGCTCAACGCCTTGCTGGATATATACGCCCGCACCGAACACGCCCGCACCCGCTCGATCAAGGGTTACGTGCAGTTGGCGAAAATGGTGTTGTTCGTGTTTGGCGCAATCATCATCGTCGCCACGCTGATCGACCGCTCGCCGCTGCTGCTGCTTTCCGGTTTGGGTGCGATGTCGGCGGTGATCCTGTTGGTCTACAAGGACACCTTGCTGTCGTTCGTCGCCAGCGTGCAGTTGACCAGCAACGACATGCTGCGGGTCGGCGACTGGATCGAAATGCCCCAGGTGGGCGCCGACGGTGACGTGGTGGACATCACCCTGCACACCGTGAAGGTGCAGAATTTCGACAAGACCATCGTCTCCATCCCGACTTGGCGCCTGATGTCGGAGTCGTTCAAGAACTGGCGCGGCATGCAGGCCTCCGGCGGACGGCGGATCAAGCGCAGCCTGTACATCGACGCCAGCGGCGTACGTTTCATCCGCGACGACGAAGAGCTGAAACTCTCCCAGGTGCACCTGCTGACCGACTACATGAGCCGCAAGAAAGCCGAACTCAAGGCCTGGAACGAAGCCCAGGGCAATGTCGCCGCGATGTCCGCCAACCGCCGGCGCATGACCAATATCGGCACCTTCCGCGCATATGCGCTGGCCTATCTGAAAAGCCACCCGGAGATCCAGCCGAACATGACCTGCATGGTGCGGCAGATGCAGACCACGGCCCAGGGCATTCCGCTGGAGATCTACTGCTTCACCCGCACCACTGCGTGGGCCGATTACGAGCGCATCCAGGGCGATATCTTCGATTACCTGCTGGCAGTGCTGCCGGAATTTGGCTTGAGCCTGTACCAACAGCCGAGCGGCGGTGACTTGCGGGCGGGGATGTTGCCGGCGGTGTTGGGGGCCAGTCACCTGCCGCCGGCAGAAAAGGCAGTGATGTAACAACAAAAAACGGCACAACCTGAGTTGTGCCGTTTTTTGTTGAGGTCAGCTTTATTTGAGCTGACGCTGCGGAGCACCGTGCACCATGGTGTAGGCGTAATCCACGCCCATGCCGTAAGCACCGCTGTGTTCCAGCACCAGGCCCATCACCGCGTCGTAGGTTTCCTTGTGAGCCCAGTCACGCTGGTACTCCAGCAGCACTTGCTGCCAGGTGACCGGTACCGCGCCGGCCTGGATCATTCGCTGCACTGACATGTCGTGCGCTTCTTTGCTGGTGCCGCCCGACGCGTCGGTGACGATGTACACCTCATACCCTTCAGCCAGGGCTTCCAGGGCCGGGAAGTTCAGGCAAACCTCGGTCCACAGGGCCGCCATGATCAGCTTCTTGCGCCCAGTGGCTTTCACCGCTGCCACCAGCGCCTTGTCTTCCCAGGAATTCATCGAGGTGCGCTCGATCGGCTGCTGGTCCGGGAATACGTTCAGCAGTTCCGGCCAGATATAGCCGCTGAAGCTCTTGGTCTCAACCGAGGTCAGGATGGTCGGCACGTTGAAGATCCTGGCCGCCTTGGCCAGTGCCACGGTGTTGTTCTTCAGGGTCTGGCGATCGATCGACTGCACACCAAATGCCATTTGCGGCTGGTGGTCGATCAGGATCAGGGTGGAGTTGGTTGGGTTGAGCAATTCGCGAATAGACATGGTGACTTCCTTTTAATGTTTTCGATTCGGTAAGGGGTGCGTTCAGCGCCGCTGAGAAGCTTGGCTGGCGGCTTGGAAGTAACTTTACGGGCTGGATAAAATCGAGACAATTACCTAAAATCGAGAATCATTGATTCCAAAAAAGGGACAGTCATGGATCGTATCGAATGCATGCGGGCGTTTGTCGTCACGGTCGGCGAGAACGGCTTTGCGGCCGCCGCGCGAGCCATGGACGTACCGCGCTCAAAAGTCAGTAAGCAGATTCAGGCACTGGAAGAGGCCATTGGCGTGCAATTGCTTCAGCGCACCACTCGCAGCCTGCATTTGACGGAGGCCGGGGCCGAGTATTTCGACGCGGCACGGGAAGTATTGGCTGCCCTGGACGAGGCTGAGCAGCGGGCCCGGGACGGCATCGGTGAGTTACGCGGAGTGTTGCGGGTCAATGCGCCGATGTCGTTCGGGCTGCATCGCCTGGGCCGGTTGATTCCGCTGTTCCATGAACAGCATCCCCATATCGAGTTGCAACTGGTGCTCAGCGACCAGCAGGTGGACCCGGTGCGCGGCGGTTTTGACGTGACCCTACGCATCGCCAGCATGCCCGACTCGACGATGATCGCCCGCCAGCTGGCGCCTGCGCCACGGATCATGGTGGCCGCGCCGGCCTACCTGGCACGCGCGGGCACACCGCAAACCCCGCAAGACCTGCGCCAGCACCAATGCCTCAACTATGGGTATCTGCAGAGCGGCGTCAGCCTGCAACTGAGCAAGGGCCAGGAAACCCAGCGGGTGAATGTCACCGGCCCGTTGCACGCCAACAATGGCGACCTGCTGGCCCAGGCGGCAGAAGCCGGAATGGGCATCGCCCTGTTACCAGACTTTATCGTCGAAGACGCCCTGAACGCCGGGCGCCTGGTGCCGGTGCTGTGCGACTGGCAGGCACCGGCAATCACCATCAATGCGGTTTATTCGTCAGCACGACGCGTGCCGCAAAAAACCCGGGCGTTCATTGATTTTTTGGTGACGCAATTGGCGCCGAAGACCGCAGGCCCAGCCGACTGATCCACACCGCCGCCAGAATCACCAACCCACCCAGCAGCAACCTGCCCAACGGCTCGTGTTGATTCCAGATCAGCAGGTTGAGCAATAACCCTACCGGAACATGCAGGTTGTTCATCACCGCCAACGTACCGCCGTTGACCAGGCACGCGCCCTTGTTCCACCAGTACATACCCAGTGCCGTGCTGACCAGCCCCAGGAATACCAGCACACCCCATTGCAACGGCGCTTCCGGCAGGAAGTTGGCCTTGCCGAACATCAGAAACGCCGGCAACGCCACCGCCAAGGCACCGAGGTAGAAGTACCCGAACCGCCGGTAATGCGGCAGATCGCTCGGATGGCGGGCCACCAGATGCTTATAAAGCACCTGCCCCGCGGCGTAGGTGAAGTTGGCCAGTTGCAGCAGCAGGAAGCCCATGAAGAAGTTCGGGGTGATCTGGTCAAAGCGAATCACCGCCGCTCCTGTCACCGCCACCAACGCAGCCACTAGCGCCCACGGATTGAATCGGCGGTTCAAGGCATCTTCGATCAAGGTCACGTGCAACGGCGTCAGGATGGTGAACAGCAGCACCTCCGGCACCGTCAGCACGCGGAAGCTCAGGTACAGGCACACGTAGGTCACGCCAAACTGCAACGCGCCGATCACCAGCATGCCGCGCATGAACGCCGGTTCCACCGAGCGCCAGCGGGTCAGCGGGATAAACACCAGCCCGGCCAGCAGCACACGCACCAGCACCGCGAAATAACTGTCGACGTGACCGGCCAGGTATTCGCCGATCAAGCTGAAGGAAAACGCCTGGATCAGCGTCACAACAAGTAGATAGCCCATGCTCGCCTCATTTTGAATGGGCGCGACATTAGCGGTTTTCGGCCCTTTACGAAACTCAAGGCAAAAAAAACCCGACCTCGCTAAAAGCGTCAGTCGGGCGGGAGCACTCAGGAGCAAAAAGTGCAAAGGGAGGTTCGATACGCGTACTTGAAGGGTTGCGTGGAGCCATCTAAACAGCGGGCGATTATCTGACGATTAACATCTCACGCCACTTGGGCCAGCAACGCCTTGGCCTGGTTCAAGCCCTTTTCCTGGAAATCACCGCCCAGGTTCACCCCTTCGGCATGAATGAACGTGACGTCATGAATGCCAATAAAGCCCATGACCTGACGCAGGTATGGTTCCTGGTGGTCGGTGCTGCCACCGGCGTGAATGCCACCGCGGGCAGTCAGCACAAAGGCGCGCTTGTCCGTCAGCAGGCCCTGTGGACCGGTGGCGGTGTACTTGAAGGTCACACCGGCACGCAGCACATGGTCAAGCCAGGCTTTCAGGGTGCTGGGAATCGCGAAGTTGTACATCGGCGCGGCCATGACCAGTACATCGGCGGCCAGCAGTTCGTCGGTCAATTCGTTGGAACGGTCCAGGGAAGCCTGTTCGATGGCGGTGCGCTGCTCGGCAGGTTTCATCCAGCCGCCCAGCAGGTTGGCGTCCAGGTGAGGCACCGGGTTGACGGCCAGGTCACGCACGGTGATCTGGTCAGCCGGGTGGGCGACCTTCCATTGGCTGATGAATTGTTGGGTCAGGTGGCGGGAGATTGAGTCCTGCTGACGGGCGCTGCTTTCGATGATCAGAACACGGGCCATGATTATGTTAGCTCCATCTGTAAATGCTGTAAGGCGATGGAGTGAAGGTTAATCAGGGCTCGTTCGATTAAAAAGCGTAAAAAACTGCTATAACCCATCTATAAATTTGTTTATAAGCGGAGTATTGCTGTACGCAAAGCTCCGCTTTTGCCTTATTTCGGTGCGCAGGTCAGCTGGATACGCATCTTGATAATGGCCCGGCTGAAATTGACCGTGGTGTTGGTGGTTTTCCCCGCTGCGACCGTGACCTTGCGAGTACGCGGGGCTTCCGGGCCGTTGGTAAAGCGGACCTTGCACTCCGCGTCGTTGGCGCCGTAGTTGGTGAGTTGGATCGAACTGATATTGCTGTCGACGTCCGACGCGCTGTAATCGATCTTCACACCCTGAATGTCTTTCGTCACATCGGTGCTGAATGCAAACGCACTCAACGGCAGCAGCGCCAGCAGCACACAACAGAATTTTCTCATTCGGCAGTCTCCAATTAGGACCGCCAGCTTAGGACAAGAGGAGCTCATCTTGAAAGCGCCCCGCGTTACCCTCGATCAATGGCGTACCTTGCAAGCCGTGGTCGACCATGGCGGCTTCGCCCAGGCCGCCGAAGCATTGCACCGTTCGCAGTCCTCGGTGAGTTACACCGTGGCCCGCATGCAGGATCAGCTCGGCGTGCCGCTGCTGCGCATCGACGGGCGCAAGGCGGTGCTCACCGAAGCCGGCGAAGTGCTGCTGCGCCGCTCCCGGCAACTGGTGAAAAACGCCAGCCAACTGGAAGACCTGGCCCACCATATGGAACAGGGCTGGGAAGCCGAGGTACGGCTGGTGGTCGATGCCGCTTACCCCAACGCCCGCCTGGTGCGCGCCCTCACCGCCTTCATGCCGCAAAGCCGTGGTTGCCGGGTGCGCCTGCGTGAAGAGGTGCTGTCCGGCGTGGAGGAGTTGCTGATGGACGGCATGGCCGACCTCGCCATCAGCGGCTTCATCATTCCGGGCTACCTGGGCACGGAAATGAGCGACGTCGAATTTGTCGCCGTGGCCCATCCCGATCATCCGTTGCATCGCCTGCACCGTGAACTGAGCTTCCAGGACCTGGAAAGCCATATGCAGGTGGTGATCCGCGACTCCGGCCGCCAGCAGCCACGGGACGTCGGCTGGCTCGGTGCCGAACAGCGCTGGACCGTCGGCAGCCTGCCCACCGCCGCCACCTTCGTCAGCAGCGGCCTGGGCTTTGCCTGGTTGCCCCGGCACCTGATCGAACGCGAACTCAAGGAAGGCCTGCTCAAGCTGCTCCCCCTGGAACGGGGGGGCAGCCGCAACCCGACCTTCTATCTTTACTCGAACAAGGACAAACCCCTCGGCCCGGCCACGCAGATTCTCGTCGAGTTGCTACGCACCTTCGACACTGCCCCACTGGACGCGCCTTTCGCCGCACCGCAACAAGCCTGAACAAGGAGTTTCCATGGCTTATTTCGAACATGAAGGTTGCTCCCTGCATTACGAGGAATATGGCCATGGCGCGCCGCTGATCCTGATCCACGGCCTGGGCTCCAGTTGTGTGGATTGGGAACTGCAAGTGCCGGTACTGTCGCAACACTACCGGCTGGTGGTGATCGACGTACGCGGCCACGGCCGCTCCGACAAGCCCCGGGAACGCTACAGCATCCCAGGCTTTACCGCCGACCTGGTGGCCTTGATCGAACACCTGCAACTGCCGCCGGCCCACGTGGTGGGCCTGTCCATGGGGGGCATGATTGCCTTCCAGTTGGCGGTGGATGAGCCGCAGATGCTCAAGAGCCTGTGCATCGTCAACAGCGCGCCCCAGGTCAAGGTCCGCACAGCCGGCGATTACTGGCAGTGGGCCAGGCGCTGGAGCCTGGCGCGTATCCTCAGCCTGAACACCATCGGCAAAGCCCTGGGCAGCCTGCTGTTTCCCAAGCCCGAACAGGCCGAACTGCGGCGCAAGATGACCGAACGCTGGGCAAAAAACGACAAACGTGCTTACCTCGCCAGCTTCGACGCCATTGTTGGCTGGGGCGTACAGGAACAACTGTCGAAAATTGCCTGTCCAACCCTGGTCATCAGCGCCGACCACGACTACACCCCCGTGGCGCAGAAAGAAATCTATGTAAAACTGCTGCCCGATGCGCGACTGGTGGTGATCGAGAATTCCCGCCATGCCACGCCGCTGGACCAACCCGAACACTTCAATAACACCCTGCTCGATTTTCTCAAGACAGTCGAAACCACAACCCAGGATCACTGACCCATGCTGAAAAAAATCGCCTTCTTTGCCGGTTCCGTACTGTTCGCTGCCAACCTGATGGCGGCCGAGCCCGCCAAGGCACCTCACGTATTGATCACCACCACCAATGGCGACATCGAAATCGAGCTGGACCCGGTCAAGGCCCCGATCAGCACCAAGAACTTCCTGGCCTATGTCGACAAGGGCTTCTACACCAACACCATTTTTCACCGGGTGATCCCGGGGTTCATGGTGCAGGGCGGAGGTTTTACCCAGCAAATGTCGCAAAAGCCGACCGAAGCACCGATCAAGAACGAAGCCAGCAACGGCCTGCATAACGTGCGCGGCACCCTGTCGATGGCGCGTACCAACGACCCGAACTCCGCCACCAGTCAATTCTTCATCAACGTTGCAGACAATGCCTTCCTCGACCCGGGCCGTGATGCCGGTTACGCGGTGTTCGCCAAAGTGGTCAAGGGCATGGATGTGGTCGACATCATCGTCAACTCGCAAACCACCACCAAACAAGGCATGCAGAACGTGCCAATCGATCCTGTCCTGATCAAGTCGGCCAAGCGCATCGACTGAAGGCTACAGGGAGTTTCGCGCGGTGCCCGCCAGGCACCGCGCGCATTTGAACAGGAGAGCCCGCCGCGCGGGCGTCAGACCTAATGCTCTATCGTCGTTTTGAACAACTGATCGACATCTTCCGCGACGCTCCCAGCGCGGCCCCTCCCGATAAAGTCCTGCCCTTCTACGTCTATTACCTGCGCCAGGTATGGCCGTGCTTTGCCGCCTTGCTGGTGGTGGGCCTGATCGGCGCGCTGATCGAAGTGGCGCTGTTCAGCTACCTGAGCCGCATCATCGATTTGGCCCAGGGCACGCCGCCCGCCAACTTCTTCCAGATTCACGCCAATGAGCTGATCTGGATGGCCGTGGTCGCCCTGCTGCTGCGCCCGATCTTCGGCGCCCTGCATGACCTGCTGGTGCACCAGACCATCAGCCCGGGCATGACCAGCCTGATCCGCTGGCAGAACCACAGCTATGTGCTCAAGCAGAGCCTGAACTTCTTCCAGAACGACTTCGCCGGGCGCATTGCCCAGCGCATCATGCAAACCGGCAACTCCCTGCGCGACTCCGCGGTGGCCGCCGTGGATGCGATCTGGCACGTGGCGATCTACGCCATCAGCGCCCTGGTGCTGTTCGCCGAAGCCGACTGGCGCCTGATGATCCCGCTGATCACCTGGATCATCGCCTACAGCCTGGCCCTGCGGTACTTCGTGCCACGGGTCAAGGACCGCTCGGTCATCTCATCCGAGGCCCGCTCCAAACTGATGGGGCGGATTGTCGACGGCTACACCAACATCACCACCTTGAAGCTGTTCGCTCACACGAATTTCGAGCAGAACTACGCCAAGGAAGCGATCGTCGAGCAGACCGAGAAAACCCAACTGGCCAGCCGTGTCGTGACCAGCATGGACATCGTGATCACCACCATGAACGGCCTGCTGATTGTCACCACCACCGGCCTTGCCCTGTGGCTGTGGACCCAATCCCTGATTTCGGTGGGCGCCATCGCCCTGGCCACTGGCCTGGTGATTCGTATCGTCAATATGTCCGGCTGGATCATGTGGGTGGTCAACGGCATTTTCGAAAACATCGGCATGGTGCAGGACGGCCTGAAAACCATCGCCCAACCGCTGGCAGTGACCGACCGGGAAAATGCCCCGCGCCTGGAAGTGCCCCATGGCGAGGTGCGTTTCGATCAGGTGGACTTCCACTACGGCAAGAAGAGCGGAATCATCAGCGGCCTGAACCTGGACATTAAACCGGGTGAAAAAATCGGCCTGATCGGGCCGTCCGGCGCGGGTAAATCCACCCTGGTCAATCTGCTGCTGCGCCTGTACGACCTGCAAGGCGGACGCATCCTGATCGACGACCAGAACATCGCCGAAGTCGCCCAGGAAACCCTGCGCGAACAGATCGGCATGATCACCCAGGACACTTCGTTGCTGCACCGCTCGATCCGCGACAACCTGTTGTACGGCAAGCCGGACGCCACCGATGAAGAGCTCTGGGCCGCCGTGCACAAGGCCCGCGCCGACGAGTTCATCCCGCTGCTGTCGGACGCCGAGGGCCGCACCGGCCTGGACGCGCACGTCGGCGAGCGCGGGGTCAAACTCTCCGGTGGGCAGCGCCAGCGCATCGCTATTGCGCGGGTACTGCTCAAGGACGCGCCCATCCTGATCATGGACGAAGCCACCTCGGCGCTGGACTCGGAAGTGGAAGCGGCGATCCAGGAAAGCCTGGAAACCCTGATGCAGGGCAAGACCGTGATCGCCATCGCGCACCGGCTTTCTACCATTGCCAGAATGGACAGGCTGGTGGTGCTGGAAAAAGGCCAGATTGCCGAAAGCGGCAGCCATGCCCAATTGCTCGAACACGGCGGCCTGTATGCGCGACTGTGGCAACACCAGACCGGCGGCTTCGTCGGAATAGGCTGATTCCGTTGGTTAACTGCACCCTCAATTCCGAACAATTCTGACAGTTTTCTCCATCTCACTGGTCTTGCGACACAATCCTGCTGTACTGCAATCAGGCCCCAGGAGGGCCCTGATTTAAGGCAGCAGGGATGCACCACAGACCCGTTAATCAGATAGAGAAATCTACTAAGGATGTGTTCATGTCACTGTTCAAACGTTCCGTTACGGAAGGACTGGGTACGTTTTGGCTGGTGTTGGGCGGCTGCGGGAGTGCGGTGTTGGCCGCAGCGTTCCCCAACGTCGGAATCGGTCTGCTCGGTGTGGCCCTGGCGTTCGGGCTCACGGTGCTGACCATGGCATTTGCCATCGGGCATATCAGCGGCTGTCACCTGAACCCGGCCGTTTCGGTGGGGCTGGTCGTGGGCGGAAGGTTTCCGGCCAGGGAGTTACCCGCCTACATCGTGTCCCAGGTGATCGGCGGCACCATCGCCGCCGCACTGCTGTACTTCATTGCCAGCGGCAAGCCAGGGTTCGAACTGGCCTCTGGCCTCGCCAGCAATGGCTATGGCGAGCATTCGCCCGGTGGTTATTCAATGGCGGCAGGGTTTGTGTGTGAGCTGGTGATGACCGCGATGTTCGTGCTGATCATCCTCGGCGCCACCGACCGCCGCGCTCCGGCAGGCCTGGCGCCGATCGCCATCGGCCTGGCACTGACGCTGATCCACCTGATCTCGATCCCGGTCACCAACACCTCGGTCAACCCGGCCCGCAGTACCGGCCCGGCGCTGATTGTCGGCGGTTGGGCGCTCCAGCAGCTGTGGCTGTTCTGGCTGGCGCCGATCCTCGGTGCGGTGATCGGCGGTGTCACTTATCGATGGCTGGGCAAGGAAGAAACCGCCTGAGCCCAACGGGTTCAGCCCTGCCGATAAGGCAGGGCTGTTCTCGCTTCTTCAGCGTACGCCAGGATTCCCACGCTTTCGCGCTCGAGGAAATCCGCTACCGCCGTCTTCAATCCCGGATGGCGCAAGTAATGCCAGGAGCGGGTAATCACCGGCTCAAACCCGCGAATCAACTTGTGCTCGCCCTGGGCGCCGGCGTCGAACCGCTGCAAACCGTGGGCAATCGCGTAGTCCATGCCTTGATAGAAACACGTCTCGAAATGCAGCCGGTCGAACTCCGCCAGGCAGCCCCAGTAACGACCATAAAAGCTGTCGCCGCCGATCAGGCTGAACGCCATGGCCACCGGCCGTGAGCCTTGCTTGGCCAGCACCACGCGAATCGCCTCGGGCATGCGCTCGGCCAGCAGGCTGAAAAACGCCCGGGTCAGGTAGGGCGATTGTCGACGCACAGCGTAGGTATTGGCGTAACAGGCGTAGACGAAATCCCACTGCGTTTCGCTCAGTTCATGGCCTTGCAACCACTCGAACTCAATCCCCTGCCCCGCCACCTGTTCGCGCTCCTTGCGCATCTGTTTGCGCTTGCGCGAACTCAAGGCATCGAGAAAGTCCTGGAAGTCGCGGTAACCGCGATTCTGCCAATGAAACTGGCAGCCCAGGCGTTGCAACCAACCCGGCTGTTGGGCCAGTGCGGTGTCTGCCAGCGTATCGGTAAAGTTGATATGGGCGCTGGAAAGACCTTCGATCTCCAGATAACCCGGCAGGCTCTTGAGCAATTCGAAACCGTCCTCAGCGCGAGCAGCCAGCAAGCGCGGTCCGCTGACCGGGCTGAAGGGCACTGCCGTGAGCAATTTCGGGTAGTAGTCGATACCGGCACGCTCACAGGCGTCGGCCCAACCATGGTCGAACACGTATTCGCCGTAAGAATGCCATTTGCGGTAGCTGGGCAACGCGGCAATCAGCCGGCCACCTTCGTAGTGCAGCAAATGCTCCGGCTGCCAGCCGGAGTGCGGGCCGATGCTGGCACTGTCTTCCAGGGCGCTGAGGAACGCATGGCGCAGAAACGGCTGATCTACGGGGACCAGCGCATTCCATTCATCGGGCGCAATCTCGGACAGGCTATTCAAACGTTGTAACGGCATCCCATTCCCCGACGGTGACCACAGGCAGACGTGGCGAGTATCGCAGTTCCGGTGGGCATTTGGGGTTATCCGCCCCATAAAAAAAGCCCCGCCAAGCGGCGGGGCAAACCAAATGAGGAGCGCTTTAACGGATGAAGAAAAAGCGCATTGGAGCGGTGTTACAGGTTGCTTAGAACACGTATTGCACGCGGGCTACGATGGCGTCGCCGCTGTCGTCGCCATTGGCGTTCTGGATCTTGTCAGTGCTGACCTTGAGGTAGTTGGCAGAGATCTTCACCGCTTCGTTGGCGTACCAGTTGACGCCGATGGTGTTCAGGCTGGCCTTGGCGTCGCCCACTTCACGGGTCGCGCTGTTACGCACAACGTTTTTGTCATCAACGCTGATGTTGTCGTAGCGGTAGAACACTTCCCACGCACCGAACTGCTTGTTCTCCGGCTTGATGGTGTCGAACTTGGCGCCGTCGAGTTTGTAGACGCGGGACTCGCCGGTCAGGGTGTAGGCGACCTGGCCGTAGAAGCCCGTGGCCTTCACGTCCTGATAAGCGCTGCTGTCGGCCTTCATCTTGCGGTTCAGGTATTCGGCCTGCAGGGACAATGGGCCGCGAGCGAAGGCAAACTCACCGCCGAACACCGTGTCGGTGTCGTAGGCGTCATTCGCGGTCAGGTTGCCGGAATCCAGCCCCACGCCACCGCCGAAGGTCGCACGGTTACCGTTGGCGCCGGCATCGTTGCCGCCGTTGGTGGCAACACCGCGAGCGTCCAGGCGAGGACGGATTCGCGAGTCGAACGAGGTGTCCTTCAGGTCACGCACCGCCACGTCCACACCCAGGTGCAAGACGTTGCCGCTGTCGTGCATCGGCGCAAACACGGCTCGGCCGTTGAACTGCTTCACGCCTTTGCCGTTCTTGTCGTTGATGTCTTTGGACGAAACGCTGGAGGACAGGTAGGCCATGTCGGCGACCACGGCGCTGACTTGCAGGCCCATGCCGTTTTCGTGGGAGTTGACCCAATCGGCGACTTCATAACCCAGGTTACGCTCGATGGCGGTGACCCACTTGGAGCTGGTGGCTTTTTCCAGGCCGAAGTCCTGGTCGAAGCGACCGGCGCGAATCACCACCGGCTTGAAGCCTACGTACGAGAAGGACGCTTCGTCGAAGTAGCCATCATCGGCGTTGCCGGAGTTGTGGGAGAAGTCGTAGTTGATCTGGTATTTCCAGTCCTTGTACACCGTGCCGCCCAATTCGAGGTAGGCGCGTCGGAAATACGTGGCGTCGGCCGAGTTGCCGTTTTTGGTGTAAAAGCCATCAAACGTGCCGTAATCGGCCTGCAAACGACCACCCAGCTTGAAGCTGAAATTCTGGTCGGTGGTTGCAACCTCAAGGCCGCCCTTGGTTTTGACAACGATATCGGCGCCGTCAGTTGTGACAGTACCAGCGAAAGCCTGGGCGGTGACAGCCAGGGCCAGGGCGCTGGCCGCGAAACCGGCGAAGTGCTTACGGATCATCGAAGAATTCCCCTAATTGATGGTCTTGTGCATTGGCAAAACACGCGGTTTAGAGCCGCTCGTGTTGGGGGGCGATCTTGGCGAGGGGATATTTCAGCCGGGTTGCTGGAACATAAAGATTTTGTTACTCAGGAACTTTTTAATAGCCATTCGAAATAAGCCAAAGCCCACGCAAATCAAGGCTCCAGCGCTTTAAAGTGGTAAAAATGTCAGATGTTGCAAAATGTAAAAACAGCCGAGAAAAGTGAAATATTTTTTATCCTGGTTATTTTTTGAGCAAAAAAAAGCCCGCATCCTTTATCGATGCGGGCTTCGTTTTTGTGTGAAAAGTGACGGGTACTACTGGTCGCGGGAGCGCTCGGCGGCCAGGCGTTCGGCCAACGCGTCGACATCAGCGATTGGCGGCTCGGGCAGGATCTTCAGCGTCGCCTGCATCAAGCGCATCTGCCGGATAAAACGCCGGCAGTTGGGGCAGAACATCAGGTGATGGCGCACCAACAGGCGCTCGCGAAAGGTCAATTGCCCATCGATATAGTCACTGGAGCGCGCCACTTGTTCCTTACAGGTCAACATTCGCCGGTTTCCTCAAAATGCTCCACCGTGGCGAAGACTTTAAGCCGTGCCCGATGCAGCAGCACACGAACATTGGAGAGCGATAGTGTCAGAAGATTACAAATCTCTTCCAATTCCAGGCCCTGACGTTCCCGCAGCAGCAATACGCTGCTCTGCAACTCGGAAAGACTCGCCAGCGTGTGCTCCAGGCATTCGCGCAGTTCGTCTTCGGTGAGCAACGCTTCAGGCGTGTCCTGGTGCCAGGCAAACGGTGCGACGGCCCAGTGGCCATCATCGGGCACAAAGCGATCATCACCGATGGTGCCGTGGGGCGACGGCAAGTCATCGAGCAGCACTTCCCGGCGATTTTGCTTGTAGCGGCCCTTTGCCGAATTGGCCGTGATGGTCAGCAGCCAGGTCTTGAGGCTGGAGCGCCCCTCGAACTTCGCCAGGTTACGTACCACCGAGAGCCAGGCGTCCTGCACCACCTCATCGGCATGACGCTGGCCGACGATGGCATAGGCCACGGCGCGCATGGCGCTCTGGTAGGTGGTGACCATTTCCTTATAGGCCCGCTGCTCGCCCTTGAGCAATCGTTCAAGCAGGTGCGCGTCGTCCGCTGCTGCCATTCAAGACCTCGATTTCAAAACATGATCAGCGTTTGCGCAGGATCACGCTACCAATCGAATAACCCGCGCCAAACGAGCTGAGCACCGCCACGGCGCCCTTGGGCAGGTCGTCCTGGTAGGTGTGAAACGCAATCACCGAGCCCGCCGAGCTGGTGTTGGCGTAAGTATCGAGGATCACCGGCGCTTCTTCCACCGAAGCCTCGCGGCCCAGCAGTTTCTTGACGATCAGGTGGTTCATGCTGAGGTTGGCCTGATGCAGCCAGAAGCGCTTCACATCCCCCACATTCAGCTGGTTTTCCGTCAGGTGCTTGCCAATCAACTCGGCGACCATCGGGCAGACATCACGGAAGACTTTGCGGCCTTCCTGCACGAACAGCTTGTCTGGGCCACCGATGCCCTCTTCCGCCGCGCGGTTGAGGAAGCCGAAATTATTGCGGATGTTGTTGGAGAACTTGGTCAGCAGCTTGGTGCTCACCACGTCGAACTGATGCTCGGACGTGGCGAGGTCAGCGCGCTCCAGAATCACAGCGGTGGCCGCGTCGCCGAAGATGAAGTGGCTGTCACGGTCGCGGAAGTTCAGGTGGCCGGTGCAGATCTCCGGGTTGACCATCAGGATCGCCCGGGCTTGGCCCAACTGGATGCTGTTGGCAGCGTTCTGGATGCCGAAAGTCGCCGAGGAGCAGGCCACGTTCATGTCAAAGCCAAAACCCTGGATGCCCAGCGCTTCCTGGACTTCGATGGCAATCGCCGGGTACGCCCGCTGCAGGTTGGAACAGGCGACGATCACGCCATCGATGTCGGCGGCGGTCCTGCCGGCGCGCTGCAAGGCTTGCTCGGCAGCACTGACGGCCATCTGGCAGAGAATCGACCACTCGTCGTTGGAGCGCTCGGGCAGGCGGGGCGCCATGCGCTGCGGGTCGAGAATGCCGGCCTTGTCCATGACAAAGCGGCTCTTGATGCCCGAGGCCTTTTCGATAAACGCGGCGCTGGATTCGGTCAGGGCCTGCACGTCACCCCGTTCGATGGCGGCGGCGTTATCCAGGTTGAACTGTTGCACGTAAGCATTGAAAGACTGCACCAGCTCTTCGTTGGAGATGCTGTTGGCCGGGGTATACAGGCCTGTGCCGCTGATGACGACGTTATGCACGGTCGTTCCTCTAAATCTGTTCAGGCAGAAGGGTATTGGTACCGTCGTACCAAACCGTAAGTAGTTTTATGCCGCCCAGCGGCCTTCAAACTGGAAACGCTTTATTCCATCGCGCCACGGCTGCACCAGCCCAACTCGACGATCCCGGCATTTATAACCGCGAAGTTTGCCATAAAGCCCGGGATTTGGCGCCATTTGCTCGACAGGCGCCTGTCCCGGGGATTGTGGTCACGCTTCGACCAGGCTCCATTGCTTGCTCAAACGCTTGTCGGAAATCGGCACCTTGGTACCCAATTGCTGGGCAAACAACGACACCCGATATTCCTCCAACCACCAGCGATACAGCTCCAGTTGAGGGTCGCGCTTGCCTTCCTGGGCGTGTTTGTTCAGGCGGTTCTGATACTGGCTCCACAGGCCGCCCAGTTCGGTACTCCAGACCCGGTCCTTCTGCACCTGGCTCGGCAATTTCTCCAGGCGCAGCTCGATGGCCTTGAGGAAACGCGGCAGCTCCTTGAACCACTGAGCCGGGGTTTCCCGCACAAAACCGGGATACACCAGGTTGCTCAGTTGCTGCTTGATGTCATTGAGAGCCACGGCCTGGGCCAGGTCAATCTTGCCTTTGAAGCGTTTTTGCAAGCCATGCCACAGTTTCAGGATCTCGAGGGTCAAGCGCGCCTGACGCTCGGCATGCTCGGTCCAACTGCCGCGCTTGCGCTCGGCCAGGGCCGCCAGGCCGGCGCCGTCACGCGGCAGGCTGGCTTCGCCTTCCAGCACGCAGCTGTCGAGGCTGGCCAACAGGATGTCTTCCACCAGGGCTTCAATACGCCCCAGCTCGCGGTACATCAGCCCCAGTTCGGTCAGGCCGGGCAACTTGCCCCGCAGGAATTTCGCCGGTTCGGCCAATTGCTGCAACAACAGGCGCTGCAAGGCCCGGCGGTGCTGGAACTCGGCCTCGGCGGCAGTGGAGAAACGCCCCTCTTTCACCGTGCCACTTTCTTCCACCAATGCCGGATAAACCGTCATCGACAGCCCGGCGATGTTTTGCTGGGTTTTCTCGGCCACCGCCGCGAACACCTTGGCCTCTACCGGCTGCTGGCTCTTCGCAGTCTGCGGCACGGCCAACGCGGCCTGGCTGGCTTCGGCGAAACGGGCGGTCAGCTCGGCCAGGTCGCGGCCTTCGCCAAGGAACTTGCCCTGGCCGTCGACCACTTCCAGGTTCATCTTCAGGTGGCTTTCCACCTGCTGCGCGGCCTCGGCCCAGGCTTCATCGCTGACCCGTGCCCCGGTCATGCGCAACAATTCACGCCCCAATGCCTGGGGCAACGAACCTTGGCCGAACTCGATACGCTGCAACGCCGCCTTGACGAAGTCCGGCACCGGCACGAAGTTCTTGCGCAGGGCCTTGGGCAAGTTGCGCACCAGGGCAATGCACTTGGCCTCGATCACACCCGGCACCAGCCACTCCAGGCGCTCGGGCGGCAGCGCCGGCAACAGCGGTGCCGGCACGCGCAGGGTCACGCCGTCCCGGGGATGGTTGGGCTCGAAGTGGTAACTCAAGGCCAGGGCCAGGTCGCCCAGGTGCAAGGTGTCGGGGTAATGGGCGGCGGTGACTTCACTGGCCTCCCGGGCCAGCACGTCTTCTTCGCGCATGATCAACAGTTGCGGGTCTTTCTGGCTGTTGACCTTGTACCAACTGTCGAACGTCGCCGTCTGGTGGATCTCGGCGGGCAGGCGCGCATCGTAGAAGGCGTACAGGGTTTCTTCGTCCGCCAGGATGTCGCGGCGGCGAGCCTTGGCTTCCAGCTCATCGAGCTGCTCCAGCAGTTGCTGGTTGGCCGTCAGGCACCGGGCGCGGGACTGAATTTCGCCCCGCACCAGGCCTTCACGGATAAACAGCTCGCGGGACGTCACCGGGTCAATCGGCCCGTAATGCACTGGCCGGCGACCGACGATAATCAACCCGAACAGGGTGATCTGCTCAAACGCCACCACCTGGCCGCGCTTCTTCTCCCAATGGGGTTCGAAGTGGTTTTTCTTGATCAGGTGCCCGGCCAACGGCTCGATCCAGTCGGCGTCGATCTTGGCCACCATCCGCGCATACAGCTTGGTGGTTTCCACCAGCTCGGCGGTCATCAGCCATTGCGGGCGCTTCTTGCCGATGCCCGACGAAGGGTGAATCCAGAAACGCCGCTGACGCGCGCCGAGGTAATCGCCCTCTTCGGTTTTCTGGCCAATCTGGCTGAGCAGGCCGGACAACACCGCCTTGTGCAGTTTCGGGAAGTCCGCCGGTTCTTTGTTGACGGTCAGCTGCATGTCGCGGCAGATCAGGCTCAACTGGCGGTGGGAATCACGCCACTCCCGCAGGCGCAGGTAATTCAGGAAATTCTTGCGACACCAGTTGCGCAGCGGGCTGGCGGTCAATGCCTGGCGCTGTTCTTCAAAACCGCGCCACAGGTTGACCAGCCCGGCGAAGTCCGAATCCGCGTCCTTCCATTGTGCGTGGGCCTGGTCGGCGGCTTGCTGGCGTTCCGGCGGGCGCTCGCGCGGGTCCTGGATCGACATGGCGCTGGCGACGATCAGTACTTCCTGCAAACTGCCAAGCTTGGCGGCCTCCAGCAGCATGCGGCCCATGCGCGGGTCCACCGGCAAGCGTGCCAACTGGCGGCCCAGCGGCGTCAGTTGGCTGTTGCGATCGACTGCCGACAATTCTTGCAGCAGGTTGAAACCGTCGCTGATCGCCTTGCCATCCGGCGGCTCGATAAACGGGAAGTCGGTGATTTCCCCCAGACGCAGGTGCAGCATCTGCAGGATCACGGCCGCGAGGTTGGTACGAAGAATCTCGGGGTCGGTAAATTCCGGGCGCCCGATAAAGTCTTCTTCGCTGAACAGGCGCACGCAAATCCCCGGCTCGACGCGCCCGCACCGGCCTTTACGCTGGTTGGCGCTGGCCTGGGAAATCGCCTCGATCGGCAAGCGCTGGACCTTGGCGCGGTAGCTGTAGCGGCTGATACGCGCGGTGCCGCTGTCGATCACATAACGAATGCCCGGCACGGTCAGCGAGGTTTCCGCGACGTTGGTCGCCAGCACCACACGACGGCCAGGGTGGGACTGGAAAATCCGCTGCTGCTCGGCCGGTGACAGGCGCGCATACAGCGGCAGGATTTCAGTGTGCTTGAGCTGGGCCTTGCGCAGCATGTCGGCCGCATCGCGAATCTCGCGCTCGCCGGGCAGGAACACCAGCACATCGCCGGGGCTCTTGCGCTCGCTGCGCTCGAAGGCGGCGATTTCATCGAGGGTGGCAAGAATCGCCTGGTCGACGGTCAGGTCGTCCTCGACGCGGTTGCCCTCCTCGTCCTGCTCCAGGGTCAGCGGGCGGTACCAGGTTTCCACCGGGAACGTGCGGCCCGACACCTCGACAATCGGCGCATCGTCGAAGTGCTTGGAAAAGCGCTCCAGGTCGATGGTGGCCGAGGTGATGATGACCTTGAGGTCCGGGCGACGCGGCAGCAGGGTTTTCAGGTAGCCCAGCAGGAAGTCGATGTTCAGGCTGCGTTCGTGGGCTTCGTCGACGATGATCGTGTCGTAGCGTTCGAGGTAGCGGTCGTTCTGGGTTTCGGCCAGCAGGATGCCGTCGGTCATCAGCTTGATCAGGGTGTTGGAATCGCTCTGGTCCTCAAACCGCACCTGATAGCCCACCAGCGCTCCCAGCGGTGTCGCCAATTCTTCCGCGACCCGGCTGGCCACGCTGCGTGCCGCAATCCGCCGTGGCTGGGTGTGGCCGATCAAGCCGTATTGGCCACGGCCGATTTCCAGGCAGATTTTCGGCAACTGCGTGGTTTTACCCGAACCGGTCTCACCGGCAATGATCAACACCTGATGCTTGAGCAGCGCCTCTTTGATCTCGTCGCGCTTGGCAGCGATCGGCAGGCTGTCGTCGTAGCGAATCACCGGCAGGCTGGCGCGCCGCGCCGTCACCTGGGCGCAGGAGGCCTGCATCCGCGTCACCCACTGCGCAAGTTTTTCCTCATCGGGTTTCTTGCGCAGCTCAAGCAGCTGCCGCCGCAAGCGGTGGCGGTCGGCGAGCATGGCGTGATCGAGGTTTTTCAGCAGTTGGTCGATAGCGGGCGCTTGGTCAGTCATCAGGTACGCAAAGGTCGTCTATTTATGCAGGGGGCGGATTGTCGCAGAAAAGCGCCGCCACGCGCTCCCCTCATTCGTTGTCCAGGCCCTTGCGCCGGTAGGGAAACACATCAATCACCTTGCCGGCGCGAATCGCCTCTTGCAGGCCTTTCCAATAGTCGGCGTTGTACAACTCGCCATGCAGTTCATCGAATAGCCTGCGCTGGCCGGAATCGGCAAACAGGAACGGTGGGAATTCCTCCGGGAACACATCCAGCGGGCCGATGGAATACCAAGGCTCGGAAGCCATTTCATCTTCCGGCGTACGTGGCGCCGGGATATGGCGGAAGTTGGCCTCGGTCAGGAAGCAGATTTCGTCGTAGTCGTAGAACACCACGCGACCGTGACGGGTGACGCCAAAATTCTTCAGCAGCATGTCGCCGGGGAAAATATTCGCCGCGGCCAGCTGTTTAATCGCCAGGCCGTAGTCTTCCAGGGCTTCGCGCACCTGGGCTTCGTTGGCGTTTTCCAGGTAGAGGTTGAGCGGGGTCATGCGCCGTTCGGTCCAGCAGTGGCGAATCAGCACCGTGTCGCCCTCCACCTCGACGGTACCGGCGGCGACTTCAAGCAACTCGGCCAGGCACTCGGGCTCGAACTTGCTCAACGGAAAGCGGAAGTCGGCGAACTCCTGGGTGTCGGCCATGCGCCCGACCCGGTCGACACTTTTCACCAGCCGGTACTTCTCGATCACGGTGGCGCGGTTGACGTTTTTCGAGGGCGAAAACCGGTCCTTGATGATCTTGAACACGGTGTTGAAGCCCGGCAGGGTAAACACGCTCATGACCATGCCGCGCACGCCCGGGGCCATGATGAACTGGTCATCGGTGGTGGCGAGGTGGTTGATCAGCGCCCGGTAGAACTCGGATTTGCCGTGTTTGTAGAAGCCGATGGAGGTGTACAACTCGGCGATGTGCTTGCCCGGCAGGATGCGCTTGAGGAAGCCGATAAACTCGGCCGGAACCGGCACGTCCACCATGAAATAGGAACGGGTGAACGAGAAGATGATCGACACATCGGCCTCGTCGGTGATCAGCGCGTCGATCTGGATGCCGCGTCCTTCCCGGTGCAACAGCGGGATGACCAGCGGCCATTGCTCATCGCGGGTGTAGATACGCCCTACGAGGTACGCGCCTTTGTTGCGGTACAGCACCGAGGAAAACAGTTCGACGTTGAGGTCCGGGTCCTTGCAGACCCAGTCCGGCAGGTTTTCGCGCAATTGCGCTTCCAGCCGGCGCAGGTCGGCGGGCAAGTCGGCGTAGGGTTCACTGAAGCGATAGTCGGCAAAAACCTGCTCCAGCATGCCCGCCAGTTTGCCGGCCGGCTTATAGGTGCGGGTTTGCGCCGCCCGGGCACGGCGCAGGCTGGGCCGGGTGGTGTGGATAAACATGCAGCCATCGCTGATCAGGTCATGGCTGAACAGGCCGCAAAACGTCGAGTTGTACCAGGTCTCGGACAGCTCATCGTCAAACCGCAGGTCGATCAGGCTGATGTAGGCGCTTTTCACCAGCGGCCACACTGAAATGTCGAGCAATACGGCCTCATCGAAGGCCGCCCGCAGCCGCGCCGTGACCTCACTGACCTTGTCTTCATACAGGTTGATGCGCGCAGCCGAAGCCGTCTGCCCTTGCTGCCACTGCGCCTTTTCGAAGCGCTCCCGGGCGCCATCGGTGATCTGGCGGAAGTGCTCGCGGTAGTCGTCGAAGCCGTCGAGGATCATCTGCGCAATGTCGAGCGCTGGCGTTTGCTGCGGCATTTGGGAAACCTCTGCGGGCATTTGGAATGAGCTGAGCTTAGCCAGTGTGCAGGAACAGGAGAAGGGTCATTTTTCGTTCACCCTTGTACAGCTTTGTTCACTTTGTACATTTATTTTCAATTTTAATAGTTCGACCATTCGGTCAATAAAAACACCTGCAAGTCATCCCCGCCTCATTCAGCGCTCGAGCTGAAGGCCTTTAACCACGGGCCTGACCCGGGTTTCCTCGGGAAAATCCGAGTCTTTGCTCTACCGCAACGGGCCTCTCCCCTTCTCTGCGCATTGGATCCAACGTAAGGGAAACCCTGATTACAAGAGTGATGGCTCTTTGCTATATAGCGCGCCCTTTCCCACCCTAACAAGGTCAGAAGACCGATCCGGGAACAGGTTCTAATCGCCCAAGGAGCATTGAGATGTCATTGAGGAATATGCGGATCGGTCTGCGTGCCAGTCTGAGTTTTGGGGTTTTGGCCAGTCTTTTGATTGTGGTCGGCCTGTTTGGCCTGGGCCAGATGGCCAAGCTGCGGGAAAGCGCGCTGATCATCGAAGAATCGTGGATGCCGAGTATCGAGAACATTCACGACAGCGCCGCCTATGTCGCCAGCATCCGCCTGGAAGCGTTGCGCTTGCTGACCACCGACGAGTCCAGAGTGCGGGACAACAGCAAAAACCTGATCACCCGCCAGCGCGCTGACCTTGAAGAATTGCTTAACCGCCACGAAGCCCTGCTGAGCAACGAGCAAGAACGCGACATGCTCAAGCAGTTGAAAGCCAACGTTGCGAGCTACATGACGATCGTCGCCCAGATGATTCAAATGGTCGACCAGGACCAACAGCAAAACGCCATGGACCTGCTCAACAGCCGCCTGGCACCTCAGGGCACGGTCCTCAATAAAAGCCTGGAAGACATGATCACCTTCAACCAGAAAGGTGTGGAGGACGCAGCAGAATCAGCGGCCCAGATGTACACCAGCGCCCAATGGGTAGTCGGCACCATTATCCTCACCGCCCTGCTGGCCACCTTGTTGCTGGCCTGGCTGCTGACCCGCAGCATCACCACGCCCATTGGCCAGGCACTGACGGTGGCCCGCACCATCGCGTCCGGAGACCTGAGCCGGCCGATCATCGTGGAAGGCAAGGATGAAGCGGCCCAGTTGCTCACCGCCCTGGCCACCATGCAGACCCACCTGCAGGACACCATCCGCGGCATCAGCGAATCCTCGCAGCAGTTGGCATCGGCGGCAGAAGAGATGAGCTCGGTGATGGAGCAGAGCACCCGTGGCCTGCAGGCGCAGAACGATGAGATCGAACAGGCGGCCACCGCCGTGACGCAGATGAGCGCGGCGGTCGATGAAGTGGCGGGCAATGCGGTGTCCAGCGCCGAAGCCTCAAAGGCCTCCGACGAAGACAGCAAACACGGCCACTACCAGATCAGCGAAACCATCAGCTCGATCCAGAACCTGGTGGACGAAGTGCTCGGCGCCTCGACCAAGGCCGAAGGCCTCGCGGTGCAGGCCCAGGACATCAGCAAGGTGCTGGAAGTGATTCGCGGGATTGCCGGGCAGACCAACCTGCTGGCGCTCAATGCCGCCATTGAGGCAGCCCGCGCAGGCGAGGCCGGTCGCGGTTTTGCCGTGGTGGCGGACGAAGTGCGCTCCCTGGCACAACGCACCCAGGACTCCACCGAAGAAATCGAGCAGATGATCAACGGTATCCAACAAGGCACCCAGGACACCGTCGGCGCCTTGAACAGCAGCGCCGAACACGCCGGCCAGACCTTGCAGCGGGCCAACAGCGCCGGCAGCGCACTGGAGAAAATCACCGCGGCGATCTCGCAGATCAGCCAGCGCAACCTGGTGATCGCCAGCGCCGCCGAGCAACAGGCCCTGGTGGCCCGTGAAGTGGACCGCAGCCTGGTGAACATTCGGGACCTGTCGACGCAAACCGCCGCCGGTGCCACCCAGACCTCGGCGGCCAGCCAGGAACTGTCGCGCTTGGCGGTGGACCTCAATGGTTTGGTGACCCGTTTCGTCCTGTAAAAACATGTATTAGCGATTGTGTCAGGCAGGTCGGTGGGCAACACTGCCGCCCTTATCAAACAGGAGTTTTCCCGTGAGACCTGTCGACACCCTGCACCTGTTGGTGCTGGCCGCTATCTGGGGCGCAAGCTTTCTGTTCATGCGGATTATCGCGCCGGAAATCGGCACCCTTCCTACGGCTTTTTTCCGGGTGTCGATTGCCGCCACCGGGCTGCTGGTGATCCTCGCCATGATGCGGGTGAGCTGGGATTTCCAGGGCAAGTTCAAGACGGTTCTGTTGCTGGGCGTGATCAATTCGGGTATTCCCGCGACTATGTATTCGGTGGCAGCCCAGGTGCTGCCGGCGGGTTACTCGGCGATCTTCAATGCCACGACGCCGTTGATGGGCGTGCTGATTGGCGGGCTGTTTTTCAGCGAGCGCCTCACACCGTCGAAAATCGCCGGGGTGTGCCTGGGTTTGTTCGGCGTTGGCATCCTGACCCGCGCAGGGCCGGTGGCGTTCGACATGGAGTTGCTGATGGGCGCGCTGGCGTGCCTGCTGGCGACCACCTGTTATGGCTTTGCCGGCTTTTTGGCACGGCGCTGGCTCGATCAACGGGGTGGCCTGGACAGTCGCCTGGCCGCCTTGGGCAGCATGCTCGGGGCCACGCTGTTTCTGCTGCCGCTGTTTGCCTGGAGTGCCATCAGCCATCCACCGGTCAGTTGGGGCGGTTGGCCTGTGTGGTTGTCGCTGCTGGGGCTGGGGCTGGTGTGCACAGCGTTTGCCTACATCCTGTACTTCCGTTTGCTGACGTCCATTGGCCCGGTGAAGTCGATGACCGTGACCTTCATGATTCCGCCGTTCGGGGTGTTGTGGGGCGCGTTGCTGCTGGATGAGCCGTTGTCGATGGCACATCTGTATGGCGGGTTGTTGATTGCGGGGGCGTTGTGGCTGGTGCTTCGGCCAGGGAAATTGGCCAGGAAGCTGTAGGAGCTTTTCGGCTCCTACAGCGTGGGTAGGTCAACCCTTACGAAACACAAAAGCCAGTCCGACAATGATCAACCCCATCCCCAGCAGGCTCAGCATTGCCAGCCGGTTGCCGAAGATCAGGTAGTCCATCACCGCCGTCACCGCGGGCACCAGGTAGAACAGGCTGGTGACATTCACCAGATTGCCCCGGGCGATCAGCCGGTACAGCAACAGCGTCGCCAGCAGTGACACCACCAGCCCCATCCACAGCACCGGTACGAAAAAGCCAGTGCTGTGTTCAAAGTGAAACGGCTGGAACGGCACAAACACCGAGCACAACACCAGGCCCGCCAGGTACTGCACCGGCAGTGTGCCCAACGGGTTATCGGTGATGCGCTTCTGCATGATCGAGCCGAAGGTCATGCTGGCCAGGGCCAGCAGGCCGAAGAGCATGCCCGCCAGGGACATACCGGACATACCGATGCCCTGATACACCACCATGATCAACCCCGCCAACCCCAGCGCCAGGCCGAACATCCGGCTCCAGGAGCGCTGACGCTCCATCAGCACCACGGTCAGGATCGGTTGCACGCCCATGATGGTCGCCATCATGCCCGGCGTCACTTTGAGGTCCAGCGCCAGCAGATAGAAAATCTGGTAAGCCCCCAACAGCACCAGGCCGGTGGCTGCCGCGTAGAGCATCGGCTTGCCGGGGCGCGGCAACTTCAACTTGAGGACCGGTACCAGAATCACCAGCCCCGCCAGGGCGATGGCAAAACGGATCAGCAGAAACGCAAAGGGAGACGCGTGGGCCAGGCCCCATTTGGAGAAAATCGCCCCGCTGCTCCACAGCAAGACAAACAGGCTCGTCGAGGCCGCCGCGGCCACGGATTGTTTCGAAAGAACAGACATGGATACCACCTGTGATCAGGCAAAAAGCCAACTCAGCAAACGCTGAAATTCAGTAGGTTTTTCAGGCGGGCACAGGGGAACAGCAATCAGCTGATCAGCCCGAAATGCCAACACCCGGCGGTGATACGACTGCGTACACCGGCGTGCTACTGACAGGTGGGGGGTAGTGACTGATCTGCGCAGGCTGCTGGCTCCCGCACGGCACGACCGCAGCGTTGACCGCTGAATCGACTACCGCTATGCGCAAGGAAGCTGGCATGTGCTGATCTTTTTTGAAGGGATGAATACGGTGTCTGAAAACACCGGTGGTCGACTATAACCAGCCGGGGACATGCTTTGCAATGACTTCGCCAAAAGGCCAGTAAGGACAGCTTGAGTCAACACCACTAGCCTTGGAAAAAACCAATCCGCTCCGGATCAGGGGGGCTTTCAACTCATGATGACCCATGCCAAAAAAACGCGACACTCTGCGATATCAGCTATACCGCTCCACGGCGCTGCACCTTGCGAAAGCCTCTACCCGGCAGTGGTACGAAGCCCTGAAACATAGCAGTAGAGAAGGCATAGCATCGCAAACATGCTCAATTAATGATCAATAGTGGAGGCTAATATGGGAGCAGTTTCTAAAAACTCCGTCACCCAGAAAGCGTCATCGAAGGTAATAAAAGAGCTCAGGGCCCCAACACTTACAGCTAACCAACGGCGTTTTCTCAGTGCAGCCCTGACAGTCAGCGTTGAAGAACCCAGCCTTTTGGCTGGGAGCCCAGACAAATCAGAAGCATAAAAAAACCGCTCATCCGAGCGGTTTTTTTGCCTGCAACAACCTTAACCAAACAACCAATACCCCAACGCCGTCAGCACCACCACCGCCAGTACCGGCCGCAGGATGCGATAAGCCTTCGGATGCTTGCGCTTCCACTGCTTGACCACACCACTGAAGCCGTCACTGAAGCGCTTGCTCCAGGCATACGCCTGGTTGATCCCGCCAACGCGTTCGTCATCCAGGTTCTGTGGCGCGGTAGCGCGGCCCAGTTGGGCGCTGACCCAACGGTTGATGCGGGTCATCAGGCGGCTGCTCAGCGGGCGTTCGATGTCGCAGAACAGGATCACCCGGGTGTGCTCGGTCTCGTTCTTCACCCAGTGCACGTAGGTTTCGTCGAACATCACGTCTTCACCGTCACGCCAGGCGTATACCTGGCCGTCGACGAAGATGCGGCAGTCATCGGAGTTGGGCGTGGACAGCCCCAGGTGATAACGCAGGGAACCGGCAAACGGATCGCGATGCGGGTTGAGGTGGCTGCCACCGGGCAACAGCGCAAACATCGCGCCCTTGACGTTGGGAATGCTGCTGACCAGGGCCACGGTTTTCGGGCACAGCAGTTCAGCCGATGGCAACGGTTTGTCGTACCACTTAAGGTAGAAACGCTTCCAGCCCTTCTTGAAGAACGAGCCAAAACCGGCGTCGTTGTTCTTCTCGGCCGCGCGGATGTAGCCCTCGTCGAACAGGTGCATGGCCTCTTCGCGAATCACTTCCCAGTTGTCCTTGAGCACGTCCAGCTCCGGGAACTTGCTGCGGTCCAGGTACGGCTTGGACGGCACGGCAGAGAAGAGGTACATCAAGGCGTTGTACGGAGCGAACAGCGCCGAATGGTTGACGAACTGACGCAACATCGGCAAACGGGCCTTGCCACGCAAATGCACATACAGCGTGCTGCCGATAAACAGCAGCAACACCGACAGTTTGGCGGCCAAAGAAAAGGTCATGCAGCAACTCCTGGAAATAGGCGTCTGGCGATTAGCCTCCCGGCATGGGGAAACCAGACGTAGCAGCCGGCCATGATAAACACTCCGGGCCTCGGGAAAAACCCGCGCACTCCAACAATCAGCATCTAGCGGTGCGCGATAACGGGCCAATTATGCATAAGGGCCACGCCATCGCGCTGATTTGAATCAAGCCTGGTTTTCCTGATCGGTGAACAAATCGGCGAACAACATGCTCGACAGGTAGCGTTCGCCGGAGTCCGGCAGCACCACGACGATGGTCTTGCCCTGCATTTCCGGCTTCTCCGCCAGGCGCACCGCCACGGCCATCGCCGCGCCGCAGGAGATACCGCACAGAATCCCCTCCTCCTGCATCAAGCGCAACGCCATGGCCTTGGACTCTTCGTCGCTGACCAGTTCGACCCGGTCGACCATCGACAGGTCGAGGTTCTTCGGCACAAAACCGGCGCCGATGCCCTGGATCTTGTGGGGGCTGGGCTTGATCTCTTCACCGGCCAGCGCCTGGGTAATCACCGGCGAGCTGATGGGTTCCACCGCCACCGACAGGATCGGCTTGCCCTGGATGTTCTTGATGTAGCGCGACACCCCGGTGATGGTGCCGCCGGTGCCTACGCCTGCCACCAGCACGTCCACGGCGCCATCGGTGTCATTCCAGATTTCCGGACCGGTGGTTTTCTCGTGGATCGCCGGGTTGGCCGGGTTTTCGAACTGGGCCGGCATAAAGTACTTGGCCGGGTCGCTGGCGAGGATTTCGCCGGCTTTTTCGATCGCGCCCTTCATGCCCTTGGCCGGCTCGGTCAACACCAGTTCGGCGCCGAGGGCCTTGAGCACCTTGCGTCGCTCGATGCTCATGGAGGCGGGCATGGTCAGCAACAGCTTGTAACCACGGGCGGCGGCGACAAACGCCAGGCCGATACCGGTGTTGCCGGAAGTCGGTTCGACAATGGTCATGCCGGGCTTGAGTTTGCCGCTGCCTTCGGCGTCCCAGATCATGTTTGCGCCAATCCGGCACTTCACCGAATACCCCGGGTTACGCCCTTCGATCTTGGCCAGGATGGTCACGCCACGCGGGGCGATGCGGTTGATCTGAACCAGGGGCGTGTTACCGATGGAGTGCGCGTTGTCTGCAAAAATGCGGCTCATGACGGGTCCTTAAGGCAATTTCAGGAAGGCCCCAAGGGTATGCCTCGTGTTGCGAGGCGTCCAGTCAAGCGAACGTCCGGCGGCGCCAGCAGTCAATCGCCTACACGGATGGAGAAATTTCCTATGAAACGTCGCTACAGTTGGCCGCTCTGGACCCTCGTCGGGATCGTGGTACTGCTGGTCGTCCTGGATATCGCCCTGCCCTATCTGGTGCGCAATTACCTGAATGACAAACTCGCCGACATGGGCGACTACCGCGGCCAGGTCACCGATGTCGACCTCGCGTTGTGGCGCGGCGCCTATCGAATCAATGGTTTGCAGATCGTCAAGGTCGACGGCAAGGTGCCAGTACCGTTCGTCAAGGCGCCGGTGATCGACCTGTCGGTCAGCTGGCACTCGCTGTGGTACGACCATGCAGTCGTGGCCGAGGCACAGTTCATCAAGCCGGAGCTGAACTTTGTCGACGGTGGCACCAACAAACAGGCGTCCCAGACCGGTCAGGGCACCGACTGGCGGGCACAGCTGGGCAAACTGTTGCCGATCACCCTCAACGAGGTGCGCATCGATGACGGAAAGATCGCCTTCCATAACTTCAGCTCGAAACCACCGGTCAATCTGTACGCTACCCAGGTCAATGCCAGCTTCTATAACCTGACCAACGTGGTGGACGTCAAAGGCCAGCGCGACGCACGCTTCGACGGCAAGGCGCTGTTCCTGGGCCAGGCACCGCTGGAAGCCAGCGCCACGTTCGACCCCTTGAGCAATTTCGAAAACTTCGAATTCCGCTTCCGGGCCCGGGATATCGAGCTCAAGCGCATGAATGACTTCGCCTCGGCCTACGGCAAGTTCGACTTCAATGCGGGCACCGGCGACCTGGTGGTCGAGGCGCAGGCCGAAAAGGGCCAACTGACGGGCTACATCAAGCCGCTGCTGCGCAATGTCGAAGTGTTCAACTGGCAACAGGACGTAGAGAACAAGGACAAGGGCATCTTCCGTTCAATCTGGGAGGCGGTGGTTGGCGCCAGCGAGACCGTGCTGAAAAACCAGAACAAAAACCAGTTTGCCACCCGCGTAGAGCTGAGCGGCAACGTTCACCAGCAAGATATCAGCGCGTTCCAGGCGTTTTTGCAGATTTTGCGCAATGGTTTTGTCCAGGCCTTCAACGCCCGCTATGAGCAGCCCAAGCCTTCGGCAAATTGATGTCAGACGTGACTGCCCATTCAGAGACTGAATAGCCCGTCTGCGTTCACAGTCGCCGGGGCTGCGCGGTATAGTCGGGCAAAGCTGATTACTCGCCCGCTTCGGTCCCGGACCGTTCGGCGTCACGTTCGAGGATTGATAGATGAAGTTCGAAGGCACCCAGGCCTACGTTGCCACCGATGACCTGAAACTGGCCGTCAACGCCGCCATCACGCTGGAGCGGCCGCTGCTGGTCAAGGGCGAACCGGGCACCGGCAAGACCATGCTCGCCGAGCAACTGGCCGAATCCTTTGGCGCCAAGCTGATCACCTGGCACATCAAGTCCACCACCAAGGCCCACCAAGGCCTCTACGAGTACGACGCGGTGAGCCGCCTGCGGGACTCGCAACTGGGCGTGGACAAGGTGCATGACGTTCGCAACTACCTGAAAAAGGGCAAGCTCTGGGAGGCTTTCGAGTCCGAGGAGCGGGTGATTCTGCTGATCGACGAAATCGACAAGGCCGACATCGAATTCCCCAACGACCTGCTACAAGAACTCGACAAGATGGAGTTCTACGTCTACGAAATCGACGAGACCATCAAGGCCAAGAAGCGCCCGATCATCATCATTACCTCCAACAACGAAAAAGAGCTGCCGGACGCCTTCCTGCGCCGCTGCTTCTTCCACTACATCGCCTTCCCGGACCGCACCACCCTGCAAAAAATCGTCGACGTGCACTACCCGGACATCAAGAAAGACCTGGTCAGCGAAGCGCTGGACGTGTTCTTCGACGTGCGCAAGGTACCGGGCCTGAAGAAAAAACCGTCCACCTCCGAACTGGTGGACTGGCTCAAACTGCTGATGGCCGACAACATCGGCGAAGCGGTGCTGCGCGAGCGCGACCCCACCAAGGCCATCCCGCCCCTGGCCGGTGCCCTGGTGAAAAACGAGCAAGACGTGCAGTTGCTGGAACGCCTGGCGTTCATGAGCCGTCGCGGTAACCGATAAGGGCGATCGCCATGCTGCTCAACCTGTTCAATGAAATGCGTGCAGCCAAGGTGCCCGTCTCGGTGCGCGAGCTGCTGGACCTGATCAACGCGCTGAAACAGCGCGTGACCTTCGCCGACATGGACGAGTTCTACTACTTGGCCCGGGCGATCCTGGTGAAGGACGAACGGCATTTCGACAAATTCGACCGGGCCTTCGGCGCCTACTTCAATGGCCTGGAAAAACTCGACGATCACCTGCAGGCGCTGATCCCCGAAGACTGGCTGCGCAAGGAGTTCGAACGCTCGCTGACCGACGAGGAACGCGCGCAAATCCAGTCCCTTGGCGGGCTGGACAAGCTGATTGAAGAATTCAAGAAACGCCTGGAAGAACAGAAGGAACGCCACGCCGGCGGCAACAAGTGGATCGGCACCGGCGGCACCAGCCCGTTCGGCTCCGGCGGCTTCAACCCCGAAGGCATTCGCGTGGGTGATGCCGGCAAGCGCCAGGGCAAGGCAGTCAAGGTCTGGGACCAGCGCGAGTACAAGAACCTCGATGACTCGGTGGAACTGGGCACGCGCAACATCAAGATCGCCCTGCGCCGCCTGCGCAAGTTCGCGCGCCAGGGTGCGGCGGAAGAGCTCGACATCGACGGCACCATCGACCATACGGCCCGTGATGCCGGGTTGCTGAATATCCAGATGCGCCCGGAGCGGCGCAACACCATCAAGCTGCTGTTGCTGTTCGACATTGGCGGGTCGATGGATGCCCATGTGAAGACTTGCGAAGAGCTGTTCTCCGCGTGCAAGACCGAGTTCAAGCACCTGGAGTACTTCTATTTCCACAACTTCATTTATGAATCGGTGTGGAAGAACAACATGCGCCGCACCTCCGAGCGCACATCGACCCAGGACTTGCTGCACAAGTACGGCGCCGACTACAAAGTGATCTTTATCGGCGATGCGGCCATGGCGCCGTATGAAATCACCCAGGCCGGCGGCAGCGTCGAGCACTGGAACGAAGAACCCGGGTACGTGTGGATGCAGCGGTTCATGGAGAAGTACAAGAAGCTGATCTGGATTAATCCGTATCCAAAAGATACCTGGGGCTATACCGCGTCCACCGGGATTGTCCGGGACTTGATCGAGGACCAGATGTTTCCGTTGACGTTGCGGGGGCTTGAGGAAGGGATGCGCTTTCTTTCCAAATAGGCGGAGCACTCACTGACGCCATCGCAGGCAAGCCAGCTCCCACAGGGAAATGCATTCCAAATTGTGGGAGCTGGCTTGCCTGCGATGCTTTTAGCGGTCCATAAAGCGGCGCAAATACTCCACCTGCTGCCGATGCGCCGTCTCTTGCACCACCGGCGCCAATCGCACCTTCTCCCCCGGCAAACACTGCGCCAGCCGCGCCAACGCCAATGGCGTCAACGCGCCCAATCGTGGGTAGCCGCCAATGGTCTGCCGATCATTGAGCAACACGATCGGCTGCCCGTCCGGCGGCACCTGGATCGCGCCCAGCGGTATGCCTTCCGAGATCAGCGACGGCCCCTGATACTGCAACGGCGTGCCCAGCAAGCGCATGCCCATGCGGTCGGCACGGCTGTCGAGGGTCCACTCGCTGTTGAACACATCAAACAGACTCTGCCCACCAAACTGGCCAATCTGTGCCCCGAGGATCACTTCCAGTGGCGCCTTCGTGCCCAGTTTCGGCAACTGCCCGGCGGACAACTCCCGCATTGCACCGCCCGTGCCTGAATACGTCAGCTGCGCACCTTCCGCCAGCGCCCGGCCAAAACCATCCAGCCCGCCCAGCTCCTCACGCCCCACCGTGGCGCAACTGCCCAGCACCTGCGGCGCAGCAAACCCGCCCGGAGCGGCCAGGTAAGCCCGCGCACCACTGAAGGGCTGGGTAAAACGCAAACGCTGGCCTTTTTGCAGAATAAAGCTGCGTCCCGGGCTGATGGCGCGCTCATCGACATAAGCGCCCAGGTCCGCCCCGGCCAGCGCCAGCAGGCAATAGCCCTCGGCCTGTACCGTAAAGCCGCCCAGGGTGATTTCCACCACCGGCGCGTCCAGGGCATTGCCCAGCAACCAATTGGCCCACGACATTGATACCCAATCCAGCGCACCGCCCTGGGTTACGCCCAAATGCCTTACGCCAAAGCGTCCGGCGTCCTGCAACAGGCACAGCGGTGTGCTGGCCTCGATCATCAAGCGGCTCATGCCTGCGCCTCCAACGGCGTGTCATCGCCACCCAGGTGGATGAATTCGCTGTGGCTGACGGCTTCGTACCGCACGGTGTCCCCCAGCTGCATCAGGCTGTAGCCCTCGCGCTCGCGGTCAAACAGCTTGGCCGGCGTGCGGCCGATCAGGTTCCAGCCGCCCGGCGATACCACCGGATAGGCGGCCGTCTGCCGCTCGGCGATCCCCACGCTGCCGGCCGCTACTCGCTTGCGCGGCGTATTGAGACGAGGCGCGGCGAGCTGTTCATCCACCAGCCCCATAAAGGCAAACCCCGGGGCGAAGCCCAAGGCGAACACCTGGTACTCGTGCTGGCTGTGGCGACGAATCACCTCCTCCACCGCCAGGCCACTGCGCTGCGCGAGCAACGTCAGCTCGGGGCCGACACTCAGGTCATACCAAACCGGCAACACATGGCATTGCCCGCTGCCCTTGGGCTCTGGCTGCAATTCCTCAAGCGCCTGATCGATCAACGCCCGGGCCTGGCCCGGGTCCAGCGCCAACAGGTCGTAGTGCACCATCAGGGTCGTGTAGGACGGCACCAGGTCCACCAGCGCAGGGCCAAACCCTTCCCTCAGCCGCCGTGTGGCGGCGAGCATCCAGGGCATGTTGTCTTCGGCGATCACATCAAACAGGCGCACCATCAGGCAGTCGATGGCCACTACTTCAATCCGTGACTTCATGCTGGGTTCAACGCCGCGCGGATGCGCTGCACGGCGGCCACCGAGCTGGCGTTATCGCCATGCACACACAAGGTATTGGCCTGCAGATGTAACGGGCTGCCGTCGCTGGCGACCAGGTGCTCACCGCGAGCGATGATCAGGGCTTGCTGGATGATCTTTTCCGGATCGTGGTGCACCGCGCCCGGCAACTGGCGGGAGACCAGATGGCCGGCGCTGTCGTAGGCCCGGTCAGCGAACGCTTCGAACCACAGGGTCACGCCATATTCGTCACCCAGGGCCTGGGCGGAGCTGTTGTCGCGCGTGGCCATCAGCATCAAGGGCAGGCTGGCATCGTAGGCCGCCACGGCCTGGATCACTGCGCGCAATTGGGCCGGCTTGGCCATCATGTCGTTGTACATCGCGCCATGGGGTTTGACGTAGCTGACACGCCCGCCCTGGGCCCGGCAAATGCCGTCGAGGGCACCGATCTGGTAGTGCAACAGGTCCTGGATTTCCTGCGGGGTGTAGGCCATCGAGCGGCGGCCGAAACCCTGCAAATCCTGGTACGCCGGGTGCGCACCCACCTGCACGCCATGCTGGAAGGCCAGGCTGACGGTCTTGCGCATGATGCTCGGGTCGCCGGCGTGGAAGCCGCAGGCAACGTTGGCGCAATCAATGAACGGCATGACCTCGGCGTCCAGACCCAAGGTCCAGTTGCCAAAGCTTTCGCCGATGTCGCAGTTCAATAGCAGGCGGCTCACGGTGAGGGCTCCTGTAGTCTTTATATTTTTCTAGTGTGGGACCTTTCTTCAAGATCCCGCAACGTTCAGGTTACTGTGCTTCAAGCTGCTTGCCACGGGTTTCCGGCAGGCTCAGCGCCGCCAGGATCACCACGCCGTAGGACACCGCCGCAAACCCGCCAATGCCCATGCTCAGGGGCACCTTCTGGCTCAACAGGCCAATCAGCAGCGGGAAGAACGCCGCGAGTGCCCGGCCGATGTTGTAGCAAAAACCCTGGCCAGAACCACGAATCCGTGTGGGAAACAGCTCGGTGAGAAACGCGCCCATGCCGCTGAAAATTCCGGAGGCAAAGAAGCCCAGAGGGAAACCCAGCCACAGCATGACCTGGTTGCTGACCTGCAATTGGGTGTAGAGCACGACGATGATGAAGGAGCCCACGGCGAACAAAATAAAGTTCTTTTTGCGCCCGAGCAGGTCCGTCATGTAGGCACTGATCACATAACCCACGTAGGAACCCACGATCACCATGGCCAGATAACCGCCGGTACCGAGGACACTTAAGCCCCGTTCGTTCTTCAGAAAGGTCGGCAGCCACGACGTGATGGCGTAATACCCGCCCAGCGCGCCGGTGGTCAGCAGCGAAGCACGAAGCGTGGTGCTGAGCATGCCGGGGGCGAAAATCTCGTAGAACTTCGCCGGGTTGCTCGGTGCTTCCTTCGCTTTGGCCTGGCGATAAATCTCCGGGTCCTTGACCAGGCGCCGCACAAAAATCACGAAGATCGCCGGCAGCAGGCCCAACATGAACAGCGCGCGCCAGGCGTCTTCCGGGGGCAACCAGGAGTACAACAGTGCATAAAGAATCGCCGTGATGCCCCAGCCCAGTGCCCAGCCGGACTGCACCATGCCCACCGCCTTGCCGCGGTCCTTGGCGCGAATCACCTCGCCCATCAGCACGGCGCCGGCGGTCCATTCGCCGCCAAAACCAAAGCCCATCAAGGTACGCGCCACCAGCAACTGCTCGTAGCTTTGCGCCAGGCCACACAGGAAGGTGAATACCGCAAACCACAGCACCGTCAGTTGCAGGGTGAGCACCCGGCCAATGCGGTCCGACAGGATGCCGGCAATCCAGCCGCCCAGCGCCGAGGCGATCAGGGTGCTGGTGTGGATCAAGCCTGCCTGGCCGGTGGTAATGCCCCACATCGCAATCAGTGTCGGGACCACAAAGCTGAGCATTTGGGTGTCCATGCCGTCCAGGCCGTAACCGATCTTGCAGCTCCAGAACGTACGGCGCTCCTGCTGGTTGATATTGCGGTACCAGTCAAACAGTCCGGCGCGGCGTTCGGGCTTGGCCACCTCCAGGGTATCGGGCGCACTCATGGCGGATCTCCACGTGAATATTATTGGTATTGTTCTGGGCCCCTACGACGCTTATCGTGAGACGAGCCGATTTTTGGCGTGCGACCCCTGCTGCGTCCAACTAATAAAAACCGCCCCAATGCATAAGAAAAAGTTGATCCCATGAATTTGAAGTTCCTTGAAACCTTCGTCTGGGTGGCCAAGCTCAAGAGCTTTCGCCTCACCGCCGAAAAGCTCTTCACCACCCAGGCGTCGATTTCCAGCCGCATCGCGGTGCTGGAAAGTGAACTGGGGGTGAAGCTGTTCCTGCGCGATTCCCGCGGCGTGAGCCTGACCCCGGAAGGGGTGAAGGTGCTGGATTACGCCGAGCAGATGATGGCCACCATGCAAGGGCTGAAGCAGTCCCTGGAAACCACCAGCAGCCAGGTTGGGCGGATCCGCATCGGGGTGATGGACACGGTGATCCACACCTGGCTCAGCCCGCTGGTGACCGAGTTGATGGAGCGCTTTCCGCGGGTGGAGATCGAATTGGTGGCCGACACCTCGTTCAACCTCATCGATCAACTGCAAAAAGGCTTTCTGGACCTGATCCTGCAAACCGACCTGCTGCGCCAGGAAACCCTGCGCAGCCTGGAACTGGCCAGCCACCCCATGGGCTGGATCGTCGCCAGCGACTCGATCCACAACCGCAACTACGCCTCCCTCGCCGAACTGGCCCAGGAGCGCATCATCACCTACTCGAAAAACTCCTGCCCGCACCAGGACGTGCTCAGCCTGATGCAAGCCAACGGCGTGGCTGCGCCCAGGATGAACTGCGTGAATTCGGTGTCGGCGATTACCCGTTTGCTGCGCGACGGGTTCGGGATTGGCGCGTTGCCGCCGGTGCTGGTCAGGGAAGAGTTGGCGCGGGGCGAAATGACCCTGCTGGCCATGGCACAACGCCCGCCGAACCTGCAGGTGGTGGTGTCGTGGCGGGTCGGGGTGGAGTTGGTGGAGGAAATCGTGGCGCTGTGCCAGATCGTGGTGGGGCGGTATGCGCAGAAGGTCGGCGAGGGTTTGATGGTGCTGAGCAAACCCATGCCACTGAAGGAACCGATTTAAAACTGTGGGAGCCTTTAAAGCCCCTTGAGGTCCCGCTCTTCGATCGGCCGGCTCTGGCGCAGGCGCTTGCCGCCCAACACCACCCAGTCGATCAGGCGGAACAGGCATTCGATGCCAAACGACAACAGCATCGCGCCACCCAGGCCCCAGCCCATGGCTTCCGGGGTCAGCAACAGCATGTAGCTGTAGCCGTTCCAGGTTTCCTGGCGAATCGCCGGGTCGGCGGCCACGGCCACTTGCAGCGCGCGGATATACCACGGGCCTTGCATCGCCTGGAATTGCTTATCCAGCGCTACCTGACGGTCGAGCAAGGTCCCCAGGCTGTTGGCGTCGCTGCGGAACACCGGGTCGTCGCTGGCCCGGTAATGAGCCACCAGCGCCTGCAAGTCACCGTTGAAGAACTGCTGCGCCGTGGCATCGAAGCCGCGCAGGCCAGTCTGGGCCTCGATCAAATGGGCTTCGACGCGCTTGGCGTAGTCGCTGATAAACCCCGGCACCTGCACACCCACCAGCAGGCCCACGGCAAACAGCACCAGTCGCAAATAGCTGAGCAACATATTCGGCGTCCTTACTCGGTTGTACCTTGGGAGACGCATTCACCGCGTCGCCACAGGCTCCACTGGCCCGGTTCGTAGCGGGTCCAGGTCTCGTTTTCGGTCAGGGGTTCGGTGGCGATCACCGTTACTACATCATTTGGCGTGGTTTCGGCCTGAAAATCGACGATCACGTCGACATCTTTCAACCGCGCAGGGCCAAACGGCGCACGCCGGGTGATCTGTGCCAGTTTGGTCGAGCAATAGCAGAACAGCCAGTCACCGTCGCTCAGCAGGCAGTTGAACACGCCCTTGCTGCGGTATTCGCTGCAGGCGGCAATCAGGTCGGGCAGCACCTGTTCGATGTCCACCGGCTCTGGGAAGGCTTCACGGACGCGGTTGAGCAAATCGCAGAATGCCGCTTCGCTGTCGGTATCGCCCACCGGGCGGTAGAACGTGGCGCGGGGATTGAAGTCCGCCAGTTGGCCGTTATGGGCGAAACACCAGTTGCGGCCCCACAGTTCACGCACGAACGGATGGGTATTGGACAGGCACACCTTGCCGACATTGGCCTGGCGGATATGGCCAATCACCACTTCGCTCTTGATGGGATAACGCTGCACCAGCAGCGCGACTTCCGATTCGCTGCTGGCCGCCGGGTCCTGGAACAACCGCAGGCCGCGGCCCTCGTAGAAGGCGATGCCCCAACCGTCGCGGTGGGGGCCGGTACGTCCACCGCGCTGCATCAGCCCGGTAAAGCTGAAGACGATATCGGTCGGTACGTTGGCACTCATGCCCAATAATTCACACATGCCAGGCTTCTCGATACAGGGCGTACAACGTTAAAGACGCGGTTCGACCCGCATACCGCTGACAGGGGCAGGACGACCGTAGCGCTCATCGGCGAACGGTTCGTCGTCATCCGGCTCGGCGGCAGCGGCTGCCGCAGCGGCGGCCTTCTGCTCACGGCGGGTCCTGGCGGCA
Organism: Pseudomonas sp. 1912-s; assembly: GCF_029269205.1. Taxonomy (NCBI): domain Bacteria; kingdom Pseudomonadati; phylum Pseudomonadota; class Gammaproteobacteria; order Pseudomonadales; family Pseudomonadaceae; genus Pseudomonas; species Pseudomonas sp. 1912-s. The sequence continues at coordinate 142,484 of NZ_JARIXR010000008.1, forward strand.
CGTTCGATGGGCCAGCGAATCAGCACAAATACCAGGTACACGCCGAACGCGATCATGGAATACATGAACAGATCGGAGATCGCCCGCCAGGCGTTGTTGCCGACCTTCAGCACCAGGTCCAGGGCGGTAATGGCCACGGCCGGGGCGAACTGGGTCTTCACCGGGTCGACAATGGTCGGGCTGAACAGCAGCACCGCCATCAGCAACCGCAGCGGCTCGCGCAGCCAGCGCCACATCCAGCGGGTCATGGCAAACCACACCAACAGGCAACCCAGGGCAGCGAAGGCGTAGAGGCCCCAAGCGATCAGATAGTCGTTCTCGGTCATGGTGTCCATGGCAAGGTAGGCAAACAGGCCGCTATGATAACGGCTTTTCAGTGCCGAGGCTGCAATGCCGTCGGCCAACCGCCAGACAGAGAGTGATCCATGCCCCCAGCGACCCACATCACTGCCGCCCCGATCGCCCGCAAGGCCCCAGGCACCGACCCGTACGCCTGGCTGCAAGAGCGCGACAGCGCCGAGGTGCTCGATTACCTCAAGGCGGAAAATGCCTGGCAAGAAGCAGAATTGTCCGACCAGCAGGCCCTGCGCGAAACCCTGTTCGACGAGATCAAGGGCCGCATCCTCGAAACCGACCTGTCCCTGCCCTCGCCCTGGGGCCCGTACCTGTATTACACCCGCACCACCGCCGGCGACGAGTACGCCCGCCACTACCGGTGCCCGCGCCCGGCAGATGACAGCCAACAGGTCGACGAAAGTGCAGAAGAGTTGCTGCTGGACCCGAACGCATTGGCCAACGGCGGCTTTTTCTCCCTCGGCGCGTTCAGCATCAGCCCGGACCACCAGCGCCTGGCCTACAGCCTGGACACCAGCGGCGAAGAGATCTACACCCTCTACGTGAAGGAATTGTCCACCGGCAAGGTCAGCGAACTCGAGTTTGAAGACTGCGACGGCAGCATGACCTGGGCCAACGACAGCCTGACCCTGTTCTTCAGCGAACTGGACGACACCCACCGCCCGCACAAACTGTATCGCTATCGCCTGGACGGCACTGCCGCCGAGGAAGTGTTCCACGAGCCTGACGGCCGTTTCTTCCTGCACTGCTATCGCTCAAGCTCCGAGCGCCAGTTGCTGCTGGCCCTGGGCAGCAAGACCACCAGCGAAATCTGGGCCCTGGATGCCGATCGGCCGCAGCAGGCGTTTACCTGCATGGCGCCACGGGTCGAAGGCCATGAATACGACGTCGACCACGGCAAGCTGGACGACCAGTGGACCTGGTTTATCCGCAGCAACCGCGACGGCATCAACTTCGCCCTGTTCCAGGCCGTCGACACGGGCAGCGTGCCGACCCAGGACGACTGGCAGAACCTGATCCCCCACGACGACGCGGTGATGCTCGACGGCGTGAGCCTTAATGCCCGGGCGATGACCCTGAGCCTGCGCATCGGCGGCCTGCCGATCATCGAAGTTCACCCCCAAGGCCAGGCCGCCTATCGGGTGGAACTGCCGGACGCGGCCTACAGCCTCTACGTGCAAAACAGCCTGGAATTTGTCAGCGACAAGATCCGCCTGCGCTATGAAGCGCTGAACCGCCCGGCGCAGGTCCGTCAGCTGGAGCTGGCCAGCGGCGCGCAACAGGTGCTCAAGGAAACCCCGGTGCTGGGCGTGTTCAACGCCGACGACTACGTCAGCCAGCGGCTGTGGGCGACGTCGGCCGATGGCACCCAGGTGCCCATCAGCCTTGTAGTGCGGCGCGACCAGTTGGGCAAGCCGACGCCGTTGTACCTGTATGGCTACGGCGCTTACGGCCACAGCCTCGACCCGTGGTTCTCCCATGCGCGCCTGAGCCTGCTGGACCGCGGCGTGGCCTTTGCCATCGCGCATGTACGTGGCGGCGGCGAGCTGGGCGAAGCCTGGTACCGCGCCGGCAAGCAGGAGCACAAGCAAAACACCTTCAGCGACTTTATCGCCTGTGCCGAACACCTGATCGCCCAGGGCCTGACCACCTCCAAGCAACTGGCCATCAGCGGTGGCAGCGCCGGCGGCCTGTTGATCGGCGCGGTGCTCAATCAGCGCCCGGAGCTGTTCCAGGCGGCGATTGCCGAAGTGCCGTTCGTCGATGTGCTCAACACCATGCTCGACCCGGAACTGCCGCTGACCATCACCGAGTACGACGAATGGGGCAACCCTGAGGAGCCCGAGGTGTATGCGCGAATCAAGGCCTACGCGCCGTACGAAAACGTCAGCGCCCAGGCCTACCCGGCCACACTGGTGATCGCCGGCTACAACGACAGCCGCGTGCAATATTGGGAAGCCGCCAAGTGGGTAGCCAGGCTGCGGGACACCAAGACCGACGATAACCTGCTGCTGCTCAAGACCGAGCTGGGCGCTGGCCATGGCGGCATGAGTGGTCGTTACCAGGGATTACGTGACGTAGCACTCGAATATGGATTTGTTTTCAAGGCGCTGGGGCTGATTTAAGGAACTCCGCTCGGCGGGCGGGTCTGAACACCTGACCGCCGGGCGCGCGCCCTGCACGATTTATGGACAAAGACTGTAAGCCTCATGCCAGAACCGACCTTACTCAATAACGAAATCCGCGACATGCTGATGGACTGCGGGCTCTTCGACCCGCTGCTACCGGAAGACTTCCATGTGGCGGCGGGCTATTTCAACATCAGCAGCATCGCCCGGGACGAGGTGATTTTCCTCGAGGGCGACGCCGGCACCTTCATGTGCATCATCCACTCAGGCCAGGTGGCCGTGCAGAAAACCAACCATGAAGGCCAGCGGCTGACCATCGCCACCTTGCGCAGCGGGCGGGCCTTTGGCGAGATGGCGGTGCTGGATGGCGAGCGCCGTTCCGCCAGCTGTGTGGCGGCCAGCGATTGCGTGCTGTTGAACCTGGGCAAGGATTCCCTGGAAAAAATGCTCAACGATGCACCGAAAATCGCGGCCAAGATCATTCGTGCGATTGCGATCGCCCTGTCCAAGCGCCTGCGCATGGCGGATGGGCAATTGCTGTCCCAGCAGTTTTAACCGCCCGGGGTCTTGGGCTTGATGTCGTTTTGCTGCAAGCCGGGGATCGTCTGGTCCTTCGGCGGCGTCGGCAACACGATCGGTGCCAGCATCGGTTCCCCACCGCCGGAAACCTTTGGCGTCGCCGGCGGCGTGACTTGCGGATAAGGTGTGGGCGTTGCAGTACCCGGCGAACCCGCAGTGGGCGCGGGGGTGATCGGCACGGTTTGCGACTCCTGGGCCCCGGCCGCACCGCTAAGGGTGAGCGCGCCCCATACAATGACCGTTAGAATGCTGCACTTCATCGATGGCTCCATGGCCTGACCGTAAAGTCGTAAGGCTACTCCCAACCGCGCAAGAATGCCCTTCCCAATGAGATTTCCATGAAACGTTTCGTTCTGCTGGACACCACTCCGATCCCCGACAACGGCGGTGCCTTGTGCCTGTTCGAATACGGTGAGGATTTTGTCATCAAGATTCAGGGCGGTGACGGTGGCCAGTTGATGAACACGCGCATGCACGGCTCCGAGGATGCACTGGCGGAAATCCCGTGCCGCAAGGTCGCCGGACGGCCCGGTTCCCGGGTGTTGATTGGCGGCCTGGGCATGGGCTTTACCCTGGCGGCGGCGCTCAAGCACTTGGGCAAGACCGCCGAAGTGGTGGTCGCCGAGCTGGTGCCCGGCGTGGTGGAGTGGAATCGCGGCCCGCTGGGTGAAAAATCCGGCCGCCCGCTGCTGGACCCGCGCACCGTGATCCGCCAGGAAGACGTGGCCAAAGTGCTGCAGGCCGAGCCCCAGGGCTTTGACGCGATCATGCTGGACGTCGACAACGGCCCCGAAGGCCTGACGCAAAAAGCCAACAGTTGGCTGTATTCCGCCGGTGGCCTCAGCGCCTGCGCCAAGGCCCTGCGGCCCAAGGGCGTGCTGGCGGTGTGGTCGGCCAGCGCCGACAAGCAGTTCAGCGACAAACTGCGCAAGGCCGGCTTCAAGGCCGAAGAAGTGCAGGTGTTTGCCCATGGAAACAAAGGCACCCGGCATACCATCTGGATCGCCGAGAAGCTCAAGGGCTGAAGCAGCCGACTGAACAGAGGCGGCACAAGGCCGCCCTTAACGGTTCGTCACTTACTTCTGCTGTCGATAACGTAGGGCACTTTCTTCTTGAACGTATCGTTCAGTTCCTTGCGGTTAAGTGACGTAAAGCCGCCCAACTGCTGAGCGCTGAAGCCGCTGCCCCCCACCGGCGCATCGGGCGCCAGGCTGACCATGCGTTTGGCCAGCGCCTCGATAGCGTCCTCATACCCGCCTTGCTTGTTCAGGTTGAACGCGCCGAGGTCAATCTGCGTGCGCAGCCAGCCGCCCCAATAGAATTCCAGGAACTCCGGCACCACCGCGCCGGAGTTCGGCTTGCCGTAGGAAGCCTTGCGGGAGAAGTACACCAGGCTGCGGAACCTATCGTCGCCGAGGTCCTTGAAACCCAGGTGTGCCGGTATCTGCTCAGGGCTGATGGTTTTTCCCTGGCCGTCCTTGAGCCAGACCTTGCGCGCCTGCTCCATCCGTTTCCAGAACGTCGCCTGGTCCGGGCTGTCGCTGAAGTTATCGGTGACCCGCACCCACATTTTCAGCGTGGCACCCGCACCGGGCTGTTCCCACAAGGTACTGAAGCTGTGATGGCCGTCAGTGAGGTACAGCTGGCCTGCGGGGCCGACCACCACGGTTTTCATGTCTGCCGGGTGAGTGCCCACCGGGTCCTTGCAGGTGAAACTGTCGGGCTTATGCAAATCGGCGCCTTTGGGCACTGTGTCTGCTCCGCCCTGGCCGTTGGTCTCACAGTATTCGTCGAACACCTTCTTGGGAGACTCTGCAAACACCCCCAGCTTGTAGTGGATCTGGTCAAAACCGATGACCGCCTGGGTCGGATGGAGTTGCTCCAGCGCCACCTCGATCACCTGGCCGGGCTGGGGCGTGGAAAGCGCCTGGACGTGAACGCTGACGGCGCATAACAGCAATGCCCACCACCATGAATGCATCCGCATGAGTACCGCTCCTTTGAATTCAGTTCGCCGATACTACAAACATTCCCTGGCACCTGCGTGTACTGCGGCGGAAAAAGCCGGAGGTTTATTACCCCGCAAGCAGCTAGAATCAACGCTATCCGTGATCCACTAAAAGACAGGAGCCATGATGAGCTCGACCAACCCGCCCTCCCACACCGCCAAGCTGGACCGCATCCTCGCCGATGCCCAGCGCGACCGGGAAATGGGCTATCGCGACAAAGCCCTGAAGATGTACCCCCATGTGTGCGGCCGCTGCGCCCGTGAATTCGCCGGCAAGCGCCTGAGCGAACTGACCGTGCACCATCGCAACCATAATCATGACGACAACCCCCAGGACGGCTCCAACTGGGAATTGCTGTGCCTGTATTGCCACGACAACGAACACTCGCGGTATACCGACCAGCAGTATTTCGGCGAAGGCTCCACCAGCAGCCCGACGATTGCCAAGGCCACGCACAACCCATTTGCGGCACTGGCCGGGTTGATGAAGAAAGACGACTGAAGCGATGTGATGGGCGACTTGCTGTGGAAGGAGGCTGGTGTGGGAGGAGGCTTGCTGTGGCGAGGGAGCTTGCTCCCGCTGGGCTGCGTAGCGGCCCCACGTTTTTTGGGAGCGCTTCGCACTCCAGCGGGAGCAAGCTCCCTCGCCACAGTGTTGCACCCCATGCCGTTCAAACCGACCGCCTTTCGAGCAATCCCCGTATAATCGCCGTTTTTCTCGAAGGCACCCTCTCCCGTGGGCAATAAACGCTACAGCTGCATCGGTCTGTATAACCCCAAATCCCCCGAAAACGTCGGTTCGGTGATGCGCGCCGCCGGCTGCTACGGCGTGGCCTCGGTGTTCTACACCGGCAAGCGTTACGAGCGGGCCCGGGACTTTATTACCGACACCAAGAAGGTCCACCACGACATTCCACTGATCGGCATCGACGACCTGAAAAAGATCCTGCCCCTGGGCTGCATCCCGGTCGCCGTCGAGCTGGTGGAAGGCGCCCGCCCTCTCCCCGAGTACACCCACCCGGACCGCGCGCTGTATATCTTCGGGCCGGAAGACGGCTCCCTGGACAAAGAGATTCGCGACTGGTGTGAAGACGTGATCTACATCCCGACCACCGGTTGCATGAACCTCGCCGCCACCGTCAACGTGGTGCTTTACGACCGCCTGGCCAAGGGCAACAACACCCGTTCGGGTCCCAAGTACTGATTTTTTGGGAACGTCCGCGGCCTGTGTGCAGTCAGTTGCATATCAATAAGCCCTTGTTGGAGACAGATCATGAGCGACAGCAAAACCCTGCGACCCGTTATCCGGTCTACACCGTTGGAGCGCCAACCCACACAAAACGTCCAGGGCTGGGAACGCATCGGCTCCCTGGCGGGTGGCGTGGTGATGATGGGCAAAGGCCTGCGCCGTGGCGGCTTTTTCGGTTTGATTCAGGTGGCGATTGGTGGCGTTGCATTGGCGCGCGGCATCAGCGGGCACAGCTCGGCGAAAGAGTTGCTGGAGCGCAGTCGCCAGGAAATGAACACCGTGCGCACGAAGATTGAACGCGCCGGTGAGGAACTGAAAAACCTCAAGACCAAGGCTGAAGTGGCGGCTGAGAAAGCCAGTAAAACCACTGACTGAACCCGATCCCGATCCTGTAGGAGCCCGGCTTGCCGGCGATGGCGTCCTCAAGGACCTCATCGCCGGCAAGCCGGGCTCCTACAGGGATCAGTGCAGCAGCTTGCTGTCGAGCACCACCGACGACTCGCCGATAATGCTCTCCCCCAGCTGCACAAATTCCTTTGTGCTGATGCTGTTCAAACGCATCACCGCCTGGGTCAAATCATCCAGCGAACGCTTGTTGTGGGTTTTCACACGAATCTCGCGGTCCAGCTCCTGCAATAACACCACCGCCCGCGCCACCGTCGCGCTGTTGGCGTGCTCGACCCGCAGGCTCGTCACGTCCTTGCCGTCCTTGGTCAGACGGGCCTGTATCGCGGCGTAACGGTCGTCACTGATACCGCCAGCGCGGCGCATCAGTTCAATGGCGTAATACTGCGCCAAGCCTTCGCTGATCCAGTCGCTGCCCTCATGGTCATTGAACCGGCCGATGGCCTGCACCACTTCACGGATCAACGGGCTGCTCCCGTTTTCGCTGACCAGCGGTGTGCGGCTGTTGAGGTAGATGGAATCGCGCGCCGCGAATGCGCCGCGCCGCATGGGATCGCTGGCGCCCACCACCAGCAGTTTTGCCGGATGCCTCGGGAACGCTGCTTGCACCTGAGGCCAGACAAACGTCAGCAAGGTCAGCACATCCATGCGGTGCATGCCCTGCCCTTTGGGCGAAGCCACAGTGATTTCGGTTTCGCCCAAGCGCATCCTGCGGCTGCCCAGATTGCCGGCGAGCATCCAGCCGGTGGGCCGGTCAAACAGGCGGGAAACGTTGTCGATGCGGAATTTGTTCTTGCCGATGCGCGGCCATGACGTCTCGACGCTTTTCCAGCCGGCAGGCAGTTCAAACACCAGGCGCGACACCAGTTCAATGCCGTCCTGTTGATCCAGGCGTGCAGTGGGCACCAGGTCTTCCCCCCGAAACAGCGCCCAGCTCGGCGTCATGCGTGCTTCGTAAATCCCCTTCTTGCGCGCATGGGTCAGGCGGACACGGTAGGTCAGGCTGGCCTTGTCGGCGCTGGGCTGCCATAGGCCTCGGCTGTCACCCGGCGTATTGCCCGGCAGCACTTGCCACTGGCCATCGGCCTTGAAGTCGCTGTAGTCGCCGTCGCGGCCCAGGTCGAAGTTGAGGCTGCGCACCGCCGAGCCCTGTGACAGGCTCAGGCGTACTTCAGCCTGATCACTTTGGGGCAGCAGCTTGACGTGATAGTCCAGGTCAACTTTCTTCGCCGCCCACGCCGACGCGCTCAATGCCAACAACAGCAGGCTTGCTGCCAGCCTGGCTCCAACCGTCATACACACTCCTTTTCAACCGGCGCGAAAAATCAGGTAATCCTCCCAGTCATCCTCGGGCACGCTGCCTTCGCTGAGCATGCGCCCGGACTGGGAAATGCGCTCCTGGTGCACGGCGTCGCGGTCACCGCAGACCAGATGGTGCCAGAGCGGCAAGTCCTTGCGCTCGCTGACCAGCCGGTAACCGCAGGTGGGCGGCAGCCATTTGAACTGGTCGGCCTGGCCCGGGGTGAGCTGGATGCAATCGGGCACCGAGTCGCGACGGTTGGGGTAATCGGTGCACTGGCAGGTTTTCAGGTCCAGCAGTTTGCAGGCAATGCGCGTGTAATAGACGCTGTTGTCGTCTTCATCCTCGAGCTTTTGCAGGCAGCACAGGCCGCAGCCGTCGCACAACGACTCCCACTCATCCTGGTCGAGTTGTTCGAGGGTTTTGCGGATCCAGAAAGGTTCGACTTTGGCGGCCATGGCTCTACATCGGTATCGGTATGTTAAAAGGCCGCCAGTCTAGTGCCCATGGCCCCCGGGGCCAAGCGCTTACGACTGCCGGTAGAACAAGACTTGTCAGCCCGTCGGCGGCGAAGTAGTTTTGAACCCCGGTTTTTCATCAGGATCAGCCCAATGAGCAGCAACCCACGCGTCGCCGACTACCCGATCCACCCGCAATTCACCGACCGCTGGTCGCCGCGCGCCTTTACCGGCGAAAGCATCCCGGTAGACACCCTGCTGAGCTTCTTCGAAGCTGCCCGCTGGTCACCCTCGGCCTACAACTCGCAGCCGTGGCGCTTCCTCTACGCGCGCCGTGACACACCAAACTGGGAACGTTTCCTGGGCCTGCTGAACGAATTCAACCGTGGCTGGGCGCAGCATGCGTCGGCCCTGGTGATCGTGGCGTCGAAGACCGACTTCCAGGTACCCGGCGCCGCCGAGGAAACCCCGGCCCTGTGGCACACCTTTGACACCGGCTCCGCCTGGGGCCACCTGGCGCTGCAAGCCAGCCTCAGCGGCTGGCACACCCACGGCATGGCCGGTTTCGACCAGGAGCTGACCCGCAAGGAACTCAAGGTGCCAGAGGGCTATGCCCTGCACGCGGCCGTGGCGATTGGCAAACTGGGCGACAAATCGACCCTGGCCGATTACCTGCAAGCCCGGGAAACCCCAAGCCCGCGCAAGCCGTTGAGCGAGCTGGTATCGGAAGGCGATTTCAACGTGTAAGACCTCACCAGGAGCGAGCGCGCTCGCTCCTGATGTTAATACCCGCGCTCGAAACTCACTTCCCCGCGCAATGCTTCCTGCGCCTGATACGCGCGCAAATTCTCGACAAACAACTGCACCATCATCCCCGGTGAGGTCGGCGCGGAACTGTGCCCGGTCAACAGCAAGCCCCAGGCGGTCCAGAACGGATGACGCTGTGGCAATGGCTCCTGACGGCACACGTCGATCACCGCACCCGCCAGATGCCCTTCCTTCAAGGCCTCCACCAGGTCCGCATCGACCACCGCCACACCGCGCCCGACGTTGATAAACAACCCGGTCGGCTTGAACTGCTTGAACAGCGCGGCATCGTACAAATCATGGGTGTTCGGGGTGTTGGGCAGCAGGTTGACCACGTAGTCCACCTCGCCTACCAGCCGTGGCAGCTCTTCAAGCGCGGCGACTTCGATAAAAGGCGCCTGCTCACGGGCTTCGCTGGCGATGCCGTACAACTCCACGCCAAACGGCAACAGGAACTGCGCAACGCTGCGGCCGATATCGCCGGTGCCGACGATCAGCACCTTGCGCCCCGCCAGGCTCTGGCCCATGCGGTTGTCCCATTTGCGCTCGACCTGGCTGACCAGCCGCGCCAGCACTTCACGCTCGTGGCCGAGCATGTAGGTGAGCACGTATTCGGCCATCACCTGGCCAAAAATGCCCACGGCGCGGGTCAGGCGGTAATCCCGCGGCAGGCCCTCAGCCAACAGTGGGGTGATGCCCGCCCAGGTCGATTGCAACCATTGAGGCTGATGGCCCTGGCGCAGCAAGGTCGCCAACAGGTCCGGCTGGCCCAGCCACACCGGGCAATCCGCCGCCAGGCGCGACAGTTCAGCGGAATCGCCGCTGGTCATGACCTCAAGGTCCGGCGCCGCTTCGCGCAGCAGCCGGGCGTACAGCGGGTGATCGTGTTCAGCAATCAGAACGCGCATGGTTCAAACCTTTCAAAAACACTGCAGGCGGCCGCCGGTCCAGTTCACTGTCCGTTGCTGCCACCGCCAAAAATTGAATTCCATTGATGAATGTGCCCCGGACGGGGCACTGACCGATCACATCGGGTCATTACGTCGCAGCAGCTCTTCGGGCAAGTGTTCGATGTACTCGTCCTCGGCCGGCGGCATTTGCAGGTGGTAGCCCTGCTTTTCGAGGTTTTCCAGGACCACGGTGATGTCCTCGCGGGACAGCTTGCGCTCCGGGCTCAGCACCAGGTCAAAGGCGTGGTGCGGCTTGCCGAAGGCGGCCAGCAGACTTTCCGGCACGCGCTCCAGTGCATCGCTTTTCAGCACGTAGAGGTACATCTCGTTTCGTTTGAGGCTGCGATAGATGGAGCAAATACGTTTCAAGGCTGTTCTCCGGCAGTGGCCAGGCTGTCCAGCAGCGCCTGGCCCATCAATTCGCGGCGCCAGCCACGCAGCGAATCTGGCAATTGGTAAGGCCCCTCGGGATAGCCACTCTTGACCAGGGCCTCGAGGGTTTTCTTGCGCAGCATCAGTTCCGGCGCCATGTCCAGGCGCTCAGCCTCGGCCTGGCCCAGGGCGCGCAATTGCTTGATCAGCGTGGCGGCGTCCACCGGCAACGGCTCGGCAACCGCCGGCGGCCATTGGTCCATTGGTACGCTGCCGGCACGCTTGATCAGGCCCAGCAGGAACTCGCCGTCCTGGCGCACGGTGCGCGGGTGCATGTCTTCGATCTTGCCCAGCGCGGCGAGGTTATCCGGCTGGGATTTGGCCAGGGGCCATAACGAGTGTTCACGAATGATCCGGTTGCGCGGCAGGTCACGGGCACGGGCTTGCTGCTCGCGCCAGGCGCACAGTTCGCGCAACACGGCGAGCTGGGCACGGGACAGTTTCCAGGCCAGCTTGGCGTCGCGGTAGACCTCGTACGGGTCGACTTCGCGGCGCAGGTTGGCCACCAGCTCGGCGCCGTCTTCCAGGACCCAGGCGTACTTGTCGTCGGAAAGTTTCGGGCGCAGGCGTGTGTAGACTTCCGCCAAGTGCACCGCGTCTTCGGCGGCGTAGCTGATTTGCGTCTCGGACAATGGCCGCTGCAGCCAGTCCGAGCGGGTTTCGCCCTTGGGCAACTCGATATCGAGGACGGCTTGCACCAAACGCGAATAGCCCATGGAGAAACCGAGGTTCAGGTACGCAGCCGCCAGTTGGGTGTCGAACAGTGGCACCGGCAGGCTGCCGGTCAGGCGCAGCAACACTTCCAGGTCTTCGCTGCAGGCGTGTACCACCTTGATCACCGCCGGGTTTTCCAGCAAGGCGGCCAAGGGTTGCCAGTTGTCGATGGTCAGGGGATCGATCAGGTAAGCGCGAACGCCATCACCAATCTGGATCAGCCCGGCAATGGGATAAAAAGTGTCGACCCGCATGAATTCGGTGTCGAGGGCGACGAATGGCAACTGCTGCCATTCGGCGCAGTGCTGGCCGAGGCTATCGTTGTCGCAGATCCAGTGAATATCGATGGCCACACGGCTCTCCCTTGAAGAATGGCGCGCAGTATATATCGCGAAAGGGAGTTGCGAGCATTCGCCGCACAGCATCCGCCATGAAAACTCCTATAGGATCTGAAGAATAGTCCGACGGGCGGGACTTATCCTCTCTTACGCAGGACGTAAACCCGCCACATGGCCGAGCCGGGCATGAATTCCTGCTGGCTGAGGACCTTGAAACCGGCCTGGCGAAACTCCGCTTCCACCTGCGTCCGGTGGCTGGCAACCGCCGCCAGGGCGGGCTGCATCGCCCGGTAACCGCTGTCGCTGTTGACCGAGACAATCACCGTGTCGCGGCTCACCCGGTGAAATTCACCGAGCAGGGCCAGGCGCCCTTCTGCCGTCGGCACATGGCGAAACAACTCCAGGCAGAAAATGCAGTCCACCGCGTTGGCCGACAGGCCGATGGAAAAGGCCGAGCCCTGGAACGTCTTGATCCGCTTGAGCAAGCCCGGCGCATGGTGGGTACGGGCGTGGTCGAGCATGTCCTGGGAGTTGTCCGACGCGAGGATCACCCGGTTGCTGTGCTCGGCCAGCACCGGCCAGAAGCGCCCCGAGCCGCAGGCCAGGTCGAGGATCAGCCCCGGTTCGCCGGCGATTTTCAGCGCACGGCGTACCAGTCGCTCATCGCGCCACAGCGCCAGGCGCCGCAGCAACTTGGGCGGGCGCGTGTCAGCGCAGACCCGGGCATGCTCCTGGCCTGCACGTTCGGCAAATTCAATCTCGATGGAAGACGGCAGTTGCGACGGCATCACACGACTCTGTTAATGGATCAGACATCCGCAGCTTAACCACCGTCTCGTGAAAAAAAGGTCGAAGGATTGTTTACCGCGCATGCAGGGCCAGTATCCGGCGCCCAGCCTGTCTGTTAACTGTCTGCGATCAAGGCTTCATCTTCAGGCCGGGTGCAAATACCAGCGCCAGTCCTGCTCCCCCACTTCGCCCATGAACTGGCGATACTCGGCCCGCTTGACCGCCAGGTACACACCGAGGAATTCACCACCAAAGGCTTCCCGGGCCCAGGACGAGCCTTCAAGGGCGCGCAAGGTGGTCAACCAATCGGTGGGCAGTAATTCCTTGGCCTGGGCGTAACCGTTGCCCTCCACCGGCGCGCCGGGATCGCGCTGTTCGCGGATGCCTCGGTGAATACCCGCCAGGATCGCCGCCGCCGCAAGGTAGGGGTTGGCGTCGGCGCCGCAGATTCGGTGTTCGATATGCCGGGAAAACGCCGGCCCGCCCGGTACGCGCAGGGTCACCGTGCGGTTGTCCACGCCCCAGGTGGCTGCCAGCGGCGCGTAGCTGTTGGTCTGGAAGCGCCGGTAGGAGTTGGCGTTCGGGCAGAACATCAGCAACGAGTCGAGCAAGGTGCTGAGCATGCCGCCCACCGCCTGGCGCAACAGCGGCGTGCCGTCGGGTGCTTCGCTGGCAAACAGGTTATTGCCGTCGCGGTCTGCGAGGCTGACGTGCATGTGCATGCCGGTGCCGGCCAGGTCATCGAACGGCTTGGCCATGAAACACGCGGTCATCCCGTGCTTGTGGGCCACGCCCTTGACCAGGCGCTTGTAACGTACCGCTTCGTCCATGGCTTGCAGGGCGTCGCTGCGGTGCTCCAGGGTGATTTCCACCTGGCCCGGGGCGTATTCGGAAATCGCCGTGCGCGCCGGAATGCCCTGGAGTTTGCAGGCGCTGTAGAGGTCGGCAAGGAACGGTTCGATCTGCTCCAGTTCCCGCAGGCCGTAGACCTGGGTCGAGCGTGGGCGCCCCCCATCGACATCCCGCGCCGGTTGCGGGCGGCCGTTGCTGTCGGGTTTCTGGTCGAGCAAATAAAACTCCAGCTCCGCCGCCATCACCGGGTAATAGCCGTCGGCCTTGAGGTCCTCGATCACCTTGGCCAGCAAGTGCCGCGGGTCGGCCACGGTGGCGGGCATGCCTTCGGTGGGGTGCATGCTGACCTGCACCGCCGCCGTCGGGATCAGGCGCCACGGCATGCGCTGCAAACTGCCGCTGACCGGGTAGGCGCGGCAGTCGATATCGCCCACTTCCCAGACCAGCCCGGAGTTCTCCACGTCGTCGCCATTGATGGTCAGGCCCAGGATCGTACTCGGCAGCGGCCGGCCACTTTCATAGACCGCCAGCAGCTCATCGCGGTGCAGCAACTTGCCCCGGGGCACTCCGTTGTTGTCGAGGATGAACAGCTCGAACATCTCGATATCCGGGTTCTGGTCCAGAAAGGATTGGGCTTCGTGCAGGGTGGCAAAGGGCGTGCTCATGGGCATTCTCATACGTTCGCGTCAGGCAGGCGCGCGGGCGCTGCCGGGCAGATGCGTGGGGCATCCGGTTGGGCAAATCAACGGGTGAGAAAGGCGTCCGGTGGGCGCGCGTGACGGCAGTGCCAGAGTGCCCAGAAGGCGAGTTCGGAAGGGAGTGCATCAGCGGTGATTCGACGACGGTCCGGACGGCTGGACGCGGTGGCGCCTGGCGATGTCTCAGGGTGTGTGTCGGGGGAACCGTCCATGCGGGAGTCACAGTAAAGAGATGCCGAACAGCCTCACACGCGAGGTTAAGCCGTTAAATCCAGTCTTGACGGAGTTTGGTTGTGCCGTGGCTAAACATTTGCAAATAATGGCGGCCCTGCTCATGCCCAAGGACCCGACCGCATGAAAGCTTTGCTGACCCTTTCCCTGCTGGCCGGCCTGTCCGCCCAAGCCCTGGCCGACAGCCCCGCATCGCGCCTGGATGAAGTGCTCCAGCGCGGTGAAATGACCGTCTGCACCACCGGTGACTACAAGCCCTACAGCTATTTGCGCCCGGACGGCAGCTACGAAGGCATCGACATCGCCATGGCCCAGTCGCTGGCCAAAAGCCTTGGCGTGCAGGTGAAATGGGTGCCCACCACCTGGAAAACCCTGATGCCGGACTTCCTGGCCCAGCGCTGTGATATTGCCCTCGGTGGTATTTCGGTGTCGCTGGAGCGGCAGAAGAAGGCATTTTTCAGCCAGCCCCTGGGCGTCGACGGCAAGATCCCGCTGGTGCGTTGCGCCGATGTGCAGCGCTATCAGACCGTGGAGCAAATCAATCAGCCGCAGGTGCGGGTGATCGAGCCTTCAGGCGGTACCAATGAAGTGTTTGCGCGGGCACATCTGGGCAAGGCGCAACTGACACTGTTCCCGGACAACGTGACGATTTTTGAAGAGCTTTTGGCCAACAAGGCCGACGTGATGATCACCGACGCCAGCGAGGCCCGGTATCAGCAAAAGCTCAAGCCGGGGCTGTGTGCGGTAAACCCCGAGCGCTACATGCAGTACAGCGAGAAGGCGTTCTTGCTGCCTCGGGATGATGTGGCGTGGAAGAGCTACGTGGACCAGTGGCTGCACTTGAGTACGGTGACGGGCGTGTATGACGGCATCATCAACCAGTGGCTGGCTGCGCCCTGACCAGTTCGACAAACGCCCGGCACGCCGCGCTGCGATAGCCTCCCTTGCGACTGAGCAGCGCCGCYGTGCGTTGCGGCAACGCCGGGCTTAACGGCACCGCCTGCAAGCCCGCCTGCACCTGGGCAATCGCGCTGGGCAGGATGGTCGCCAACTGAGTGCTCCGTACGATTTCAATAATCGCACTGATGGAATTGGCCTCCATGGCGATCAGGGGTTTTACCGCCTGGCTACGAAAATACTCATCGATATAGCGGCGCGTGGCGAACCCTGAGTTCAGCAGCACCCACGGTTGCCGGAGCCACTGCTGGCGGTTCAACTCCGGATGGCCGGCACTCACCACCACGCTCAACGCCTCGACAAACACCCCTTCACACTCGATATCCGGCAAATGCTCGCCGGTAAAACCAATGCCGATATCCAGCAAGTCTTCCGTGAGCGCCGCCTCCATGCGGTCTTGCGTCAGTTCCTCGACGCCGACCGTTATCCCCGGGTACAGACGGTTGAACCGCGCCAGCAACGGCCCGATCAGGTACGCGGTAAACGTCGGCGTCATTGCCAGGCGCAGGCTGCCGCGGCTCAGGTCCTGCACGTCGTGCATGGCCCGGGTGCCGGCCTGCAGATCCTGCAAGGCCAGGCGCGCAAAACGCACATAGGCCTCGCCCGCATCAGTCAGGCTGACGCTCCGGCCGGAGCGATCCAGCAGTGGTGCGCCGAGGGTGTCTTCCAGTTGCCTGATCTGCTGCGACAAGGTCGGCTGCGACACATGCAGCGCCTCCGCCGCCCGGGTGAAATTACGGTGCTCGGCAACGGCCAACAGGTAGCGGATATGACGCAGCAACATGAAGGGCGCTCCATCTATAGGCATGACTTATAGAAACCATAATAAGCCGGTCTTGGACGCTATAGCTGAAAACTTCCATCCTTGCCCCATCAGCGACGCAAGGAGAACCACCATGCAAGACCTCATCGACGGTTTCCGCAAGTTCCAGGGTGAAGCCTTCACCCAACGCAGCGACCTGTTCAAACACCTGGCCACCACGCAAAACCCCGGCACGCTGTTTGTGTCCTGTTCCGACAGCCGTGTAGTCCCGGAACTGCTGACCCAGCAGGAACCCGGCGACCTGTTTGTGATCCGTAACGCCGGCAACATCGTGCCGTCCTACGGGCCAGAGCCCGGCGGTGTGTCGGCCACCGTCGAATACGCGGTAGCCGTTCTCGGCGTCAGCGACATCGTGATCTGTGGCCACTCCGACTGCGGCGCCATGACCGCCATTTCCACCTGCAAATGCCTGGACCACTTGCCGGCCGTCGCCAACTGGCTGCGCCATGCCGAGTCAGCCAAGGTGATCAACGCCGCCCGTACCCACGCCTCAGACGCCGACCGGCTCAACTCGCTGGTACGGGAAAACGTGGTCGCCCAACTGGCTAATCTCAAGACTCACCCTTCCGTGGCCCTGGCCCTGGAACAAGGCCGGCTGAGCATGCACGGCTGGGTCTACGACATCGAAAGCGGCGGCATCGACGCCCTGGATGGCCGCAGCGGGCGCTTTGTGTCCCTGCTGGATAACCCGAGCACCCGCGCCCACGCGGCCTGAATCCTATTCAAACCCAAGAGGACATCACCATGCTGCAATCCCAATTCGCCCAATCCCCACGCCTGGCCCTGGCCGACACCGTTATCGACATCAAGGCGCGCAAGAACCTGTCGTGGCAGGACCTCACCGACGGCACCGGCCTGAGCCTGGCGTTCGTCACCGCCGCCCTGCTCGGCCAGCACCCGTTGCCCAAGGACGCTGCCGATGTGGTGTGCGAAAAGCTCGGACTCGACGAGGACGCCAGCCGCTTGCTGCAAACGGTGCCCCTGCGCGGCAGCTTCCCCGGCGGCGTGCCGACGGACCCGACCATGTACCGTTTCTATGAAATGCTGCAGGTCTACGGTTCGACCCTCAAGGCCCTGGTACACGAGCAGTTCGGCGACGGCATCATCAGCGCGATCAACTTCAAGCTGGACATCAAGAAAGTCGAAGACCCGGACGGCGGTTCCCGCGCGGTGATCACCCTGGACGGTAAATACCTGCCGACCAAACCGTTCTGATAAGTCGGCAAACCGTCTACGCTCTTGGCACACCAACAAGAACGAGGGACGGGTAATGAAGGCAATGCTCCGAGCCACCTGGCTGCTGCTGTTGTGCGTTGGCCAGGTGCACGCCGCCACCGCTGAGGATGCGGACGCCCAAGCCGCCAAGGCCCTGCTGGAAAAGGCCTTGGGGTATTACCAGACGAATGGCGACAAAGCCTTTGCGGCGTTCAGCCGCCAGGGTGAATTCGTCGACCAGGACCGCTATGTGTTCGTGGTCGACACCAAGGGCGTGCTGCTGGCGAGTGGCGGGCCCTCTTCTGCGTTGATCGGGCGCAACGTTTCCGAGGTGCTTGGGCCGGATCTGAACAAGTCATTCAAGGATGCGTTGGCGGTGCCGGAAGGCAGTGGCATCCAGCAGGCCGATTACCGGTGGCAGAACTGGAATGACGGCAAGGTCGAGCGCAAGCATGTGTATTACCAGCGCGTTGGGCAGCGGATTCTGGCCGTGGGTTATTACTTGCCACGGGCTACGCCGGAGCACGCGAAGTCTTTGCGGGACAAGGCCGTCAAGGCGCTGGAGAAGGATCAGGCCGGGACGCTCAAAGCCATCAACGCCATGCAGGGTGGTTTTCTGCAGGACGATTTGTATGTGTTTGTGGTTGACCTGGATACCCACCGCTATGTGGCCCATGGCACGAACCCGCGGCTGGTCAACACCGACTTCAGCAAGATCAAGGACCCCGACGGCAAGCCGGTGGGTGAGCCGATATTGGCGGTGATGGCTGAGCAGGGTCAGGGGGAATACGAGTACCGCTGGAAAAATCCGGTGACCGGGAAGGTCGAGAACAAGCATGCGTATTTGCGCAAGGCCGGGCATTTTATGGTCGCTGTGGGGTATTACAGCCCGTGAGGCCATCACCTGCTCAAAAGCTGGAATGCAATCACAATGTGGGAGCTGGCTTGCCTGCTCCCACATTTGATCTTCATTGTTCCAACTATTTGGCCTTGTCTTCCCGCCCCCGCAGCACGCGATCAGGCATGGCAATCGCCGCCGCCAACCCCAGCAACGACACCCCTGCACTGACCATCAGCAAATGCCTGAAGGTAATCAGCAGCTCCCCCCGCAAGGCATCCTGCGCCGGCCCCGGCGCCGCATTCAAACCGTCCAGCAACACATTGCCGGAACTGCCTTCCGCCACCAGTGCCCCACTGGCCAGGTGCGCAAAACTGGAGTCCTGCAACAACGCCAGCAGCAAGGCCGACATGCACGCCACCCCGACCGCCCCACCCAGGGAACGGAACAGGTTCGTGGTGCTGGTCGCCACGCCGATGTCCCGCTGCTCCACCGAGTTCTGCGTACCCACCAGGGAGGTCGGAAACTGCATCCCGGCGGCAATCCCGCAGAGCAACATGAACAGGCTGGTCACCGCCACGGCCTGGGGTGCACTGAGGGCCATGCCAAGGATCGCGATCGGGCTCAGCAAGGCGCCAATCAGGATCATCGGTTTATAGCGGCCCGTCACCGAGGTCATGCGCCCGGCAAAATACGCGCCCATCGGCAAGCCCATCGCCAGCGGCAGCAAGTGCAACGCGGCGCTGTCGGCACCGGAACCGGTGACGGTCTGGTAACGCAGCGGCATCAATACCGTGAGGGAAATCGCCTGGAAGCTGGTAAAGAAAATCGTGCACCAGCACAGCACCGCGCTGCGGTTGGCGAACAGGTGCATCGGCAACAACGGCTCCCGCGCCCGGCGCTCGTGCCACACAAACACCGTCAACGCCACCAGCGCGCAGGCCAACAGCCCCAGCACTTCATCGTCACGCCAGTGATGGCCCTGGCCGATTTCGGTGATGCCCAGCAACAACGCGGTCAAGCCGACGATCATCAGCACGGTGCCGAGGTAGTCGATGACCGGCTTGCGCTGCGGCACCGGCAGCCCCACCAGCGTGCGATGGGCCACCCACCAGGCGCCGGCGCCCAAAGGCAGGTTGATCAGGAACACCCAGCGCCACGACAGGTACTCGGTCATGTAGCCACCCAACACCGGCCCGGCCACGCTGGCCACCGCGTACATGCTGCTGAAATAGCCCTGGTAACGCCCGCGCTCACGGGGAGGAATGATGTCGCCGATAATCGCCTGACTGACCGAAATCATCCCGCCGGCACCGATGCCCTGGAGGATCCGCGCCAGCACCAGTTGCTCCATGCTCTGGGCCATACCGCAGAACAGCGAGGCAAGGGTGAACAAGCCCATGCCGATCAGCATCATTGGCCGGCGCCCGTACAGGTCGCCGAGTTTGCCGTAGATCGGCACCGCCACGGTCATGGCCACCATATAGCCGGAGATCACCCAGGCCAGCAGGTTGACGTCGTGGAACTGGGCGGAAATGGCCGGCATGGACACGGCGACGATGGTCTGGTCCAACGCCCCGAGGAAGATCGCCATCATCAAGGCGACGAGAACACTGCGAACGGCGGGTGTGGCGGGCTGATTGAGGTTGGTCACGGCAGAACCTGCGAGCAAGGGCCCACGGGAAAAGGAGGCCCGCGGGAATGCTCGTCAGTGTACTAGATAGCTGGCTACTCGATAGCCTCGTAAGGAAGTCCGACGTAATTTTCTGCAATGGTTTTACGTCCGGCCTCGGAGTCGACGAAATATTCCAGCTCGCTCTGGGCGATGCGCTGGCTGAAGCCATCTGCCTCCGGGAATTGGTGCAGCATCGAGGTCATCCACCAGGAAAACCGCTCGGCCTTCCAGATCCGCCGCAGGCAAATCTGCGAGTATTTCTCCAGCAACTCCACCCGGCCCTCGCGGTACACCTTGAGCAGGATATTGAACAAGGTGCTGACGTCGCTGGCCGCCAGGTTCAAACCCTTGGCGCCGGTGGGCGGCACGATGTGGGCGGCGTCGCCGAGCAGGAACAGCCGGCCGTACTGCATCGGTTCCACCACGAAACTGCGCAACGGGGCGATGCTCTTTTCGATGGACGGGCCAGTCACCAGTTGCGCGCCCAGTGACGCGGGCAAGCGGGTTTTCAGTTCGTCCCAGAAGCGTTCATCGGACCAGTCTTCAACCGCTTCATCCGCCGGCACTTGCAGGTAATAACGGCTTCGGGTCGGTGAACGCATGCTGCACAGGGCAAAGCCGCGCGCGTGCTTGGCGTACACGAGTTCATCGTGGATCGGCGGGGTGTCGGCCAGAATGCCCAGCCAGCCAAACGGATACACCCGTTCAAAGACCTGCAATGCCTCGGCGGGAATCGACTGGCGCGCTACACCGTGGAAACCGTCGCAGCCGGCGATGTAGTCGCAGTCCAGCCGATACTGCTCGCCTTCGTGCTCGAAACTCAGCCAGGGCTCTGCACTTTTCAGATCATGGGGCTGCACATTGCGGGCTCCGTAAAAAGTGACAGCACCGCTGGCCTGGCGCGCGGCCATCAGGTCGCGGGTGACTTCGGTCTGGCCGTAGATCATCACCGTCTTGCCGCCGGTCAGCGTCTTCAGGTCGATGTGGGTCAATTGCCCGTTCAGCGCCAGTTCAAAGCCCTCATGCACCAGGCCTTCGGCATCCATCCGCGCACTGACCCCGGCCTGGCGCAACAGGTCGACCATGCCTTGTTCCAGCACCCCGGCACGGATGCGCCCTTGCACGTAATCCGGCGTCTGGCGCTCAAGAATCAGGGTTTCAATCCCGGCCTCGTGCAACAGTTGGCCGAGCAGCAGTCCCGAGGGACCGGCGCCAATAATGGCGACTTGGGTTTTCAGCGTTTTCATTATTTTTATGGCCCGCAAGCTTCACCCGAACGTATTCGGTGAAAGAGTTGTCATTGAAGGTGTTGCTGGCATTTTTCACTTGAGTGCCCGGCATAAGAAGGTGAAAACTGAGCCCAAAGCTGCGCTTTTCGCCAATTGGGGCGATTACCGCACAACTCTCCCGAAGTATCGGATGAAGCCATGACCAAAACTGCCAGTGCCGCGATTCCAGTGTTCAAACTCTACGGTGAGAGCCAGCAATGGCCGACCCCTGATTTGCTGCACTGTGAAACCATCTCCCGGCGCAGCCGTGAGTACCAGTGGGAAATCCAGCCCCACCGGCACGCGGACCTGTGCCAGTTGCTGTACGTGCACAAGGGCCAGGCGCAACTGGAGATCGAAGGCCAGCGCAGCACGCTGAGCGAATCGACGCTGCAGGTGCTGCCGCCGTTATGCGTGCATGGTTTTCGCTTTTCCGAAGACGTCGAAGGGTTCGTGGTCACCCTGGCCGCGCCGCTGATGGCGCATTTGCAGGGGCAACTGGGCGCGGCACTGGACGGCCTGAACGCACTGGGCAGCTACCCGGCCGGCAACGACAGTGACTACCTCAACAGTTTGTTCGCCCGGTTGCAGGATGAGTACGCCAGCGATCAACCGGCGCGGGACATGATGATGCACGCGCTGGTCAGCGTGCTGCTGGTGTGGATCAGCCGCCAGGCCATCCAGCGCCGCCATCCACGGGCACCGCGAGGCCGCGAATACTTCCGCCGGTTCACCCAACTGGTGGAGCAGCATTACCGCGAACACCCGAAAATCGAAGACCTGGCCCACAAGCTCGGGATCTCGGTTTCTCACCTGAACGGTACGTGTCGGGAATTGGGCGGCCAGCCCGCGTTGCAGATCATGCACGACCGCCAATTGCTGGAAGCCAAGCGCCTGCTGACCTACACCAGCATGACCATCAATGAGATGTCGGACGTGTTGGGCTTTTCCGACCCGACCAACTTCTCACGGCTGTTTCGCCGGCGCGTCGGGTTCTCCCCGAAGGCGTTTCGGGAGCAGTTGAAAGCCGACCAGGACGCTAGCGCAGCGAGCTGAAGGCGGCCATGTGGCCAACACATTGCCCGTGATTGCAGCTGGAAGCGAAGCCCGGCTGCATGCGGGTCTGTTCGACGCGGTAGGCGGCAGTGCCGTAAAGCGCTGTGGCGGCGGCGCACAGGGTGAAAATCATCAGGTACTTTCTTGTTTTGATCGACATGATGCTGACCTCTGATCGGATCAAGAAGGTGCTTGTATAAGCATAGTTCAGAAGCATGGCTCAGATGCAGCAAGTCGCTTATCCGGCGACATTCAACCTGTTTATGTCGGCTCAGAGACCGATGTCCCACTCAGGTTCCTCCGGAAACCTCAACACCAGGAAATCCAGCAGGCTGCGCAACGCCGACGGCATGTGCTTGCGCGAGGCGTACACCGCGTAGATGTTCATTTGCTGCGGCTCGGCCTCGGGCAGCAGGCGGATCAGCTCTCCACTGCGGATGTAGTCGCCCGCCTGATAGCTCGGCAGCCGCGACACCCCTGCCCCCGCCAGCGTGACCCGCAATAAAGTGCTGGCCTCGTTGGCGCTGATATTGCCCTGCACCGGCACCGACACCGGCTCGCCGTTTTCCACGAAGTGCCACAGGCTTTTGCCGAAGTAGGAATGGGTCAGGCAGTTGTGCCGGGCCAGGTCCTGCACACGCCGGGGCTGCGGATGCTCCAGCAGATAAGCGGGCGACGCGCAGATCACCGAGCGGCACAGCGTGAGCCGGCGGGCGATGAGGTTGGGGTCCAGCTCAAAGCTGGTGCGGATAGCCAGGTCGATGCGCTCATCCACCAGGTTCACCGTGCGATCCAGCATCTGCATGTCGATGCTGACCAGCGGGTAGTGCCTGACGTATTCGGCGATGGCATCGGCCAACTGCGCCTGGCCGAACGAGGTGCTGACGCTCAGGCGCAACAGGCCCCGGGGCGCTTCGTCCGGCTCGCTGACGGCGGCCTGCATGTCGCTGCACAACTCCAGCATCTGCCGGCAACGGGGCAAGGTTTCGCTGCCGGCGGCGGTCAGGCTGAGCTTGCGGGTGGTGCGGTGCATCAGGCGCGCGCCGACCCAGTCTTCCAGCTCCGCCAGGTAGCGCGACACCACCGGCCGCGACAGGTCCAGATGGTCGGCCGCCGCCGATTGGCTGCCCAGGTCCACCACGGCCACAAACACCCGCATTGCTTGAAGACGATCCATGATTTGCCCGCTTTTAGAAACAAACTATGTCCAAGCATCGCATTTTTTGTAGCGTTTGGTGCAACTAAGCTCTGTCCACACCTCACCGATGACTGGAGCTGCACATGTTTGGATTCTCCCCGCTCAAGCGCGTGGCCCTGGCCGCTGCCACCCTGGCCTTCGCCGCTCACGCCGCGGCTGCCGACCTGACCCTGGACGCCTACAACCCGGGCGAAACCGCGATGATGCCGGTCACTTCGGTACTGGTCAGCGGCGACAAAGACGCGATCCTCGTGGATGCCCAATTCGGCAAAACCCAGGCCGAGCAACTGGTGCAAAAAATCCGCGCCAGCGGCAAGCGCCTGACCACCATCTACATCAGCCACGGCGACCCGGACTACTACTTCGGCCTCGACACCCTGGCGGCCGCGTTTCCCCAGGCCAACATCGTCGCGCCGCAGCCGGTGGTGGACCATATCAAGGCCACCGTTGAACACAAACTGGCGTTCTGGGGCCCGAAACTGGGAGCCGACAAACCTGCCAAAGCCGTCATTCCCCAGGTACTCAAGGGCCACAGCCTGACCCTCGAAGGCAAGCAGCTGGAAGTGATTGGCCTTGATGGCCCGCAACCGGACCGCACCTTTGTGTGGATTCCGTCGATCAAGGCGGTCGTCGGTGGCGTGGTCGTCTCGGAAAACATTCATGTGTGGATGGCCGATACCCAAACCGCGAAATCCCACACCGACTGGCTGGCGACCCTGCAACGTATCCAGGATCTGAAACCGCGCACCGTGATTCCGGGTCACTACCTGGGCACACCGTCGCTGAAATCCGTGGCGTTCACCGCCGACTACATCAAGGCCTTTGACGAAGAAACCGCCCAGGCCAAGGACTCTGCCGCACTGATCAGCGCAATGAAAAAACGTTACCCGAACCTGGGCGACGAAAGCACCCTGGAACTGGGCGCCAAAGTCGCCAAGGGCGAAATGCAGTGGTGAGTTGATTCAACCCTTAACCGTACTGGAGAACGTCATGAGCAAGATCGCAATCATTGGTGCCACCGGTCGTGCCGGTAGCCAGCTGCTGGAAGAAGCCTTGCGTCGCGGGCATACCGTGACCGCCATCGCGCGCAATACCGACAAGATCGGCGTGCGCCCTGGCGTCACTGCCAGGCAAGTGGACGCGCTGGATGCCGAGGCGCTGGAACAGGCCATCCGTGGCAACGACGTGGTGATCAGCGCGGCACACTTCGCCAGCCTGCCGGCGGAAGCGGTGATCAACCCGGTGAAAAAAGCCGGCGTGAAACGCCTGCTGGTGGTCGGCGGTGCCGGCTCGCTGCTGCTGTCGGGCGGCAGCCGGGTGATCGACAGCCCTGGTTTCCCCGAGGAATACAAAACCGAAGCCAGCGCCGGCAGTGTGTTCCTCGACACCTTGCGTCAGGAAAAAGACCTGGACTGGACCTTCCTGTCGCCCTCGGCGGAGTTCACCGAGACCGCGCGCACCGGCAAATTCCGCCTGGGCCAGGATGAGTTGCTGGTGAGCAATGAAGGCCGCAGCTGGATCAGCTTTGCCGACTTTGCGATTGTGCTGATTGATGAGGTGGAAACGCCCAAGCATTCGCGCCAGCGGTTTACGGTCGGTTATTAAGCGCGTGCCTGGCTCACCAGCCAGTCCATAAGCTGCTCCAACCCCGCCGAGGGCTCCGTCCCCGGCGGGTACACCAGGTAATACCCCATCCCCGTCGGCACCCGCAGTTCAAACGGCGTCGCCAACCGCCCGGCCTTGAGGTCCTCGCCAATCAGCGCGCTGTCGCCGATTGCCACGCCGGAACCCTGGGACGCCACCGTCATCGCCAGGTCCAGCGTTTCAAAATGATGCCCCTGGGCCAGATTGCTCAAACGCGTATCCGCCGCCTTCAGCCACAACGCCCAATCCCGTTCATCCCGCGTGGGGTGCAGCAGCACCTGTTGCTGCAAGTCTGCCGGCGTGTGCAAACCACCGAGCAAGGCCGGCGCACATACCGGTGTCAGACGCTCATCAAACAGGTGCCGGGCCTGGGTCGACTGCTCGGCAATCGGCGCGTAGATCACCGCCGCATCGAACTGCTCACGGCGAAAGTCCACGGTGTAGGCCACGGTGGTGGTCAGTTCAACCGGCACGTCCGGGCGTTCCTGCTGCCACTGCATCAGGCGCGGCAACAGCCAGCGCATCACGCAGGTGGAGGCCTTGAGCTGCAGGGTTTCGCGGCGAGTGCCGATCTGTTCCACCGCCTCGCCAATCAGGCCGAACACCTGCTGCGCCCGCAACGACCACTCACGGCCCTCTTCCGTCAGGCTCAAGCCCCGGGCCTGGCGCTGGAACAGCGCATAACCCAGATGGCTTTCCAGCCCGGCAATCTGCCGGCTCACCGCGCCCTGAGTGATGTGCAATTGCTCGGCGGCACGGGTGAAGTTGCAGCACTGGGCCGTGACCCAAAAGGTGTGCAAGGCCGGCAACGGTGGAAGGCGTTTCATAGGGGCGCAGCCATGACGTGAGGACATGGCTAGTATGACTTTTTATCGATTGTTGCCGCTACGGGCCAGCCGTTCCAATACGGGCCTTTATCAACAATAAGAGCGACGACAATGGCGACCTGCGGCGAAGTATTGGTCAACCTGCTGGAAGGCTACGGTGTAGACCAGGTGTTTGGCATCCCCGGCGTGCACACCGTGGAACTCTATCGGGGCCTGGCGCGCTCCAGCATCCGCCACGTCACCCCGCGCCACGAACAGGGCGCCGGCTTCATGGCCGACGGCTATGCACGCACCAGCGGCAAGCCCGGGGTGTGCTTCATCATCACTGGCCCCGGCATGACCAATATCACCACCGCCATGGGCCAGGCCTACGCCGACTCGATCCCGATGCTGGTGATTTCCAGCGTGCAGTCCCGCAGCCAGTTGGGCGGCGGGCGCGGCAAGCTGCACGAGCTGCCGAACCAGAGCGCGATGATCGCGGGCGTGGCGGCGTTCTCCCATACCTTGATGTCGGCGGCCGAATTGCCCGGTGTATTGGCCCGGGCGTTTGCGCTGTTCCAGGCCGGGCGACCGCGCCCGGTGCATATCGAAATCCCGCTGGATGTGCTGGTGGAAAACGCCGACGCGTTGCTCGGCAGCGAGCCGGTCAGCGTTTCCCGCGCGGGCGCGGCGCCGTCGGCGGTCAAGCAAATGAGCCAGTTGCTGGCGGCCGCCAAACGCCCGCTGATTCTGGCCGGTGGCGGCGCCATCGACGCCGCGCCCGAGCTGACACAATTGGCCGAGACCCTCGGTGCGCCGGTGGCGCTGACCATCAACGCCAAGGGCATGCTGGCGTCCCACCACCCGCTGCTGATCGGCTCGACCCAAACCCTGGTCGCCACCCGTGCCCTGGTGGCCGAGGCCGACGTGGTACTGGCGATCGGCACCGAGCTGGCAGAGACCGACTACGACGTGACCTTCGCCGGCGGCTTCGACATTCCCGGCGCCCTGCTGCGCATCGATATCGATTCCGACCAGACCGTACGCAATTACCCACCGCACGTGGCACTGGTGGCTGACGCGCAAATCGCTGCCCAAGCGTTGCTCGCCGAACTGCACGACACACCCTTGGCCGCCCGCGACAACCACTGGGGCGCCCACCGCGTTGCCCGCCTGTGGAGCGAACTGGAACCCACCTGGGACGCCGCGACCCGCGCGCAAACCCTGTTCCTCAACACCGTGCTGGATGAACTGCCCGACGCCGTACTGGTGGGCGACTCCACCCAACCGGTGTACACCGGCAACCTGACCCTGAACCTCGACCAGCCACGCCGCTGGTTCAACTCCTCCACCGGCTACGGCACCCTCGGCTACGCCCTGCCGGCGGCCATCGGTGCATGGCTGGGGCGCGGCGACGGTGCGCCGGTGGTGTGCCTGATCGGCGACGGCGGGCTGCAATTSACCCTGCCGGAACTGGCCAGCGCCGTGGAGGCGCGCACCCCGGTGATCGTGCTGCTGTGGAATAACCAGGGTTATGAAGAGATCAAGAAATACATGGTCAACCGCGCCATCGAGCCGGTGGGCGTCGACATCTACACCCCGGATTTTATCGGCGTGGCCCAGGCCCTCGGCGCGGCTGCCCAGCGCATCCAGGGTGTTGAAGAACTGCGCAGCGCATTGCGTGCCGCCACGGATCGCCAGGGCCCGACGCTGATTGAAATCGACCAGGGGCTTTGGATGAAGGAGGTGGCGGTATGAGCGCGGCAGTGAACGGGCTGTATATCAATGGTGTGTGGCGTGCAGGCCATGACGTGCTGGACGTGATCAACCCGGCGACCGAGGCCACCTTGGCTCACGTCAGCGTGGGTGATGCTGGCGCAGTGACGGAGGCCGTGAGTGCCGCCAGCGCGGCCTTCCCGGACTGGTCCAAAAGCACCGGCCGCGATCGCGCTGCGCTGCTGCGCAAAATCGCCGAGGGCGTCAGCGCCCAACGTGAACACCTGATGCAGCTGCAATCGAGCAACAACGGCAAGCCGCTGTTCGAGGCGGGCATTGATGTGGACGACGTGATCGCCACCTTCACCTACTACGCCGGTTTGGCCGACGACATGGACGCCAGCCAGGATCGTCCGGTGGCACTGCCCACTGAGGATTTCAGCGCCCGCGTTCGCCGTGAACCCTGCGGCGTGGTGGGCCTGATCGTGCCGTGGAATTTCCCGATGGTGACCACCGCCTGGAAACTCGCCCCGGCGCTGGCTGCCGGTTGCTGCGTGGTGCTCAAGCCTTCGGAGGTGACGCCGCTGGCCGAGCTGGAACTGGCCAGGATCATCGCCTCGGTGGGTTTGCCTGCCGGGGTCTTCAACGTGGTCTGCGGCACAGGCCTGGCGGTGGGCGCCCCGTTGGCGGCGGACCCGCGGGTCGCGAAAATCTCGTTCACCGGCAGCAATGCCGTGGGCGTGCAGGTGATGCAGCGCGCTGCCGAAACGGTCAAGGGCGTGAGCCTGGAACTGGGCGGCAAATCGTCGTTGCTGGTGCTGGCCGGTGCCGACCTCGACCTGGCGGTGGAACTGGCTTGCGGCGGTGGTTTCTTCAACGCCGGGCAGATGTGTTCCGCCACCAGCCGGGTGTTGGTGGCGGATGAATTGGCGGATGAGTTTCTGATTCGCTTGCAGGCCAGGGCCGAGGGTATTCGCGTGGCAGACCCGTTTGCCGAAGACGTGGAAATGGGCGCACTGGTCAACCGCGCGCAGTACCAGCGGGTGCTGGGGCATATCGAACGGGGCGTGCAAGCGGGCGCGAAGGTGTTGTGTGGCGGCGGGCGTCCGGCGGATTTGCCTCAAGGTTACTTTATCCGCCCGACGGTGTTTACCGAAGTGCCGCTGGACAGCGCGTTGTGGAACGAAGAAATCTTCGGCCCGGTGCTGTGCGTGCGCAGCGTTGCCAGTGAAGCCGAAGCAGTGGCACTGGCCAATGACAGCGAGTTCGGCCTGGTGGCCAGTGTGCTGAGCCGCGACCTGGAAGCGGCCGAACGGGTGGCGAATGCCTTGCAGGTGGGCCTGGTGTGGATCAACGCGCCGCAGGTGATCTTCCCGCAAACGGCGTGGGGTGGTTACAAGCAGAGCAGCATCGGCCGGGAACTGGGACCGTGGGGGTTGCAGGCGTTTCAGGAGACCAAGCATGTGATTCGGGCGATCTGAAACCACCCGACAACATTGTGGCAAGGGAGCTTTTGTGGCGAGGGGGCTTGTCCCCCGTTGGGCTGCGAAGCGGCCCCAAAAAAAGCGGGAGCGCTTCGCACTCCAACGGGGGACAAGCCCCCTCGCCACAACCAGCGCTCCTCACCACAAGACTCCTTGGCACAAAAGCCCGCACGCATTTTTTCAATAGTCCCAACGACTTTCTCATTTGCCCGCCTCCCCCACGCCCGGCCTAATACTGCGCTTATCAGTTCAAGGCCTGCCCATGGAAAACGTCCGCGCAAAACCCGCCACCGCCGTTTGGCTGATGATCAGTGTGGTGCTGGTCGCCCTCAACCTGCGCCCGTCGATGGCCGCCGTCGGTCCATTGCTGTCCTCGATTCGCGGGGACGTGGCCCTGAGTTTCAGCACCGCCTCCCTACTGACCATGCTGCCAGTCATGGCCATGGGCCTGGCGATGTTTTTCGGCATGGGCGTGGCCAAGCGCTTCGGCGAGCATCGCAGTATTGTGCTGTCGCTGGTGGTGATCGGCCTGGCCACGGTGTCACGGCTGTTTCTCGATTCGGCGGTTGAGCTGATCCTCAGCGCCATCGCCGCCGGCCTAGGGATCGCGATGATCCAGGCGCTGATGCCCGCGCTGATCAAATCCCGCTTCAGCGATAACGTTTCACTGTTTATGGGCCTGTACGTCACCGCGATCATGGGCGGTGCGGCCCTTGCCGCTTCGTTCTCGCCGTTTATCCAGGTGCGCACCGGCAGTTGGCGCATCGGCCTGGCAATCTGGGCGGTGCTGGCAGTATTGGCGCTGGTGTTCTGGTACGCCCAACGCTCGGTGTTGCCGCCGCTGCCCCAAGCCGGCGCGGGCCCGCAGGCGTCATTTTTCGGCAATCGCCGGGCCTGGTTGCTGGCGATCTTTTTCGGTCTCGGCACCGCGTCCTACACCTGCGTGCTGGCCTGGCTGGCGCCGTACTACGTGGAGCTGGGCTGGAGTGAACAGAATGCCGGCCTGTTGCTGGGCTTTTTGACCGCCATGGAAGTGGTCTCCGGCCTGGTCACCCCGGCCATCGCCAACCGCCGCCAGGACAAGCGCGGTGTGGTCGCGGTGTTGCTGGTGCTGATCATCGCCGGCTTCTGCGGCCTGATCCTCAGCCCGCAACACCTGAGCCTGCTGTGGCCCTGCCTGCTGGGCCTGGGCATTGGCGGGTTGTTTCCGATGAGCCTGATCCTGTCCCTGGACCATCTGGACAACCCGCGCCGCGCCGGCGGCCTGACCGCCTTTGTGCAGGGCATCGGTTACCTGATCGCCGGTTTGTCGCCGCTGATCGCCGGGATGATCCGCGACCAACTGGGCAGCTTCGAATGGGCCTGGTGGTCACTGACGGCCGTGGTGGTGGTGATGCTGCTGATCGTGCTGCGCTTCGACCCCCGGCATTACGCGCGGCATATTCGCTGAGGTCGTGTTGTAAACATTATTTGTCCCACCTCAAACATAGAAAGGTCCGACAGCGCTTTCTATTGGCACGAACGTTCCGTTAACATTTTGTATTGTCTTGTACCGAACTCGGTACAAACGATTTGCGGACGGAACGGATGCTAAACAGCAACTTGCTTAGAAAGCTCGATATGCAGGACCTGATGGTGTTTATCGCTGTTTATGACCAAAGCAGCGTCACCGAGGTCTCCGAAACCCTGTTCGTCAGCCAGTCCACCGTCAGCTACAGCCTCAAGAAGCTGCGCACCAGCTTCGAAGATGAGCTGTTTATCAACACCCGGGCGGGCATGCGTCCTACGTACAAAGCCACCACCATGTACGACCATGTGCAGAAAATCCTCGAAAGCATCAACCTCTGCCACGCCGGCAGCCACGCCTTCGACCCCACCCGGAAGGCCGTGACCTTCAATGTCTGCGCCCCGGAATACTTCGAACAGTTGGTCCTGCCGCGCCTGCTGAAAACCTTCGACCACGCCGACCTGCCGGTGATCGTCAATGTGCAGAAGCTGGAAACCGAGATCCCGGCCGACGCCTTGCGCGACGGTCGCCTGGACCTGGTGATCTGCTTCGGCCCGCACTTTCATCGCGAGCACAAAGACATCAAGACCCAGATGCTGCTGGAGGACGACCTGGTGTGCGTCTTCGACAAACACTCGGCGCCCCGGGAACCGGCGTTCAGCCTGCAATCCTTCGTCGCCCGGCGTCACGTATTCCCCACGCCGTGGAGCTCCGACACCAACATGATCGACGGCTGGCTGGCGCGCCAGTCCCACCAGCGCCAGGTGATCGCCCGGGCCAACAGCTACAGCGCGGCGCTGAAGATGATCACCGGCACCGACTTTATCGTCACCCTGCCCCGTCGGGTGCAGAAGCAACTGGCGGACAACCGCGTGTTCGGCCATTGCGAAGCACCGAACGGTTTGCCGGGGTTTACCCTGGACATGCAGTGGAATGAACACAGCGAGCAGGACAGCGCCAACACGTGGTTCCGGGAGCAGGTGGTGAAGGTGTGTGCGGATCAGGGGTTGCTGTAACCCCTGCCCATCAGCCGATGGTGACTTTGCTGTAGGACTCGCGGTCCATGTCTACCAGCAAAACACTGAGTTGAACCTGCAAATCCGCAGGCCAATCGCCCAAATCCTGCAACGCCGCCAACAGGCTTTCCGACAATTGCTTCTTGACCTGCGGCGATCGCCCGCTGAGCAGCGACAGCTTCACGGCGATAAACGCACGCGGGCTCAAGGACGTGCCGACCTGGAACGTCTCCACCTTGACCGCGCGACTCTTGATATCAAACTCGGAACCGAACTGCCCGGACGCCATCAGCACGTTGTTCAGCCGCAACAGGGTTTTCTCTACCGCCAGCTCAGTCAGGTTGGCGGTGTATTCCAGATGCAGATGCGGCATGAAAAGCTCCGAGTTGTTGTAGGAAAAGAGTCATACATATAGCACGGTGCCGGGCGAAATCAGACCGCTTTCAATGTGAAACTTCGGTCAGGCCGCGCAGCGAGCGATTTTCCCAAATCGCCACCACCACCAACACGGCTGACGTCAGCGCTCCCAGCACCAGCGCCGAAAACACCTGCTGCAATCCCAGCGGCAACAACACCAGCAACAGCAGCAACCCACCCAGGTGCGAAAACGGCGGCAAGGGCCGGTCGCTCATCACCCATTTGAACAACGCACTGCCCAGCAGGAACAACCACGGGCCGGCAATGATCGCCACCACGCCGGCCTGGCTGGCGTGCCCCGGGTGCACCAGCACCAGTTCATCGGCCACTGCACTGACAATGATCCCGGCCACGATCAACACGTGCAGGTAGGTGTAGGCAATGCGCGCCTGACGTCCCGGGTCGGCGGAGCTGGCGATGCGGTGGTGGGCGCGCTCGGCGCCGCTGTCGAAATAGATCCACCACAGGGCGATGCTGCCCACCACCGCCACCAGGAACGCCGCCAGCCCATCCATGCTCCAGGGCAGTTCGGCAAAGGTAGCGCCGGTCACCAGCAACGACTCGCCCAGGGCGATGATCACAAACAGGCCGCAGCGTTCGGCCATGTGGTTGCCTTCCACATTCCAGTCCGAAAGTGTCGAGGGCCCAAGCCCCGGTACCCAGAAATACACCGACGGGGAAATCAGCTCGATCAACAGCGCCAGGGCCCAGAAGGCCAAACGCTGCTCGCCCTCAAGCAGCGCGCCGGTGATCCAGAACACCCCGGAAAACAGCATCCACGCCAGGATGCGCTGGAAGTTTCGGGTCATGTTCAGCGATTCGCCGCGCACCGCCCACAAGGCAAACAGCGTGCGTCCCACTTGCATGAACACATAGGCGCCCGCGAACAGCAGGCCGCGATCGGTAAACGCCTTGGGGATCGAAGACGACAGCAGCAAGCCCGCCACCATCAAGCCGAACAGGCCGATGCGGATCGGGATTTTTTCCGGGTCCAGCCAGTTGGTGACCCACGAGGTGAAGATCCACACCCACCACACCGCCACCATCATCAGCGCCACCTGCACCGCACCGCCGATGGACAAGTGCGCGAGCAGCGAATGGGACAATTGGGTCACGGCAAACACGAACACCAGGTCGAAAAACAGCTCGACCATGCCAACCTTGCCGCTGTCATGACTGCCGCGCCCACGCAGCAAGGAACGGGATGGGGTCATGGGTGGATCTCCCTGAAGGTGTTATCTCAAGATTTTGGCGCTACCACCGCCAGCATGTCCCGCTCGCTCATGAACGCCTCCAGCCGCGAGCGCATCCAGCGTTCCGCCGGGTCGGTGTCGACGTGGCTGAGCCAGACCATGGACAAATCCAGGGTCGGGGTTTCGAACGGAAACGGCTCACAGAACAGATTTCCCCCGGCGGCCATGGCCTGGGCAGTGTAGTCCGGCAGGCTGGCGATCATGTCGGTGCCGGCGAGCAACGCCGGCAGCGCGCTGTATTGCGGCACCGAGAGCACCACGTGACGCTTGCGACCGATTTCCGCCAGCCATTCATCCGCAAACCCGGACACGTTGGCCGTGTGGGACACCAGCACATGGGGCCGTGCGCAATATTCGTCGAGGGTCAGGGGTTTGTCCGAGGCGTCCGCCCGCAACAGGCAAGGGCGGATATGCCGCAATAATTTGCGCTTGGCATTCGCCGGCAGGCCACGGGTCTGGGTGATGCCGACGGTGATATCGCCGGAGGCCAGCAGGTCCGGGATACGCCAGTAGTCCACGTGCTGCACCACGAACACCACCATCGGCGCTTCCTGGCGCAAGGCCCGCAGCAATGGCGGCAGCAGGCCGAACTCGACGTCATCGGACAGGCCGATGCGGAAGGTCATGGTGCTGATGGACGGGTCGAAATCGTGGGTCAGGCTCAGGGCCGACGACAATGAATCGAGGGCCGGCGACAGGTGCTTGATGATCTCTTCGGCCCGCGCGGTCGGTTCCATGCGATGGCCGACGCGGATGAACAGCGGGTCATTGAACAACGTGCGCAGGCGGTTGAGGGCCGAACTGATGGTGGGTTGGCCGAGAAACAGCTTCTCGGCCACCCGGGTCACATTGCGTTCGAGCATCAAGGTTTCAAAGACCACCATCAGGTTGATGTCGGCCTTGCGTAATTCATTGCGATTCATCGGCGCTCGCCCCACTGCCCTGGATAGGGGGCAGTTTAGAAACACCCGGGGCCCTGCGTCTATGCGCACACTGTTCAACGCGGGCCTTTGAGACTATAAAACAGCTTCCGAGGCTTTCGAGAACACCATCGTGCTGGTCATTTCTGTCTTGAGCGTCCTGGTCGCCGGGATTTTGCTCTGGGCCATCAAATTCGTCGCTCATCCCACCGCCAGGACACTGTTGCGGGTATTTGTCGGTTTATGCCTGGCGGCAGTCGTGGCTTATCTGGTGCTGGCTTCGGGATTTCCCACTTCATTGCTGGTGTGATCGGGCTCCTGCCCCTGGCGCAAACGCAAGGCGGCCAAGGCGGCCACCACCAGCACCACCGCAATTACTTTCAAGCCGTTCGTGGCATTGCCGGTGCTCATCTCGATCGCGCCCATCACCGACGGCCCGACAAACCCGCCGAGCAACCCGCAGGCATTGACGAAGCCCAGCCCGCCCGCCAGCGCCACGCCCTTGAGGCGTGAAGCGGGGTACAGAAAGATGATCGACTGCACCACAAAGAACATCACCGCCGACACACAGAAGCCCAACAGGCTGAACACCGGCCCCGACACCGAGGCAATGCCCAACCCCGCCGCCATGGTCAGCAAACCAGTGATCAACAGCCGCCGGGCACGGGTGGGGGTGGTCGCAAAACGCGGCAGCAGCACGGCGCCTGCCGCTGCGGCAATCCACGGCAATGAGGTCAGCAGGCCGACGCTCATGGTGCTCAGTTCGCCATATTTGCTGATGATGCTCGGCAGGAAAAAGATCACGGTGTAGATGGTGATCTGATGGCAAAAATACACAAAGATCGCCAGCAGGATTTGCGGCGTCAGCCAGTTTTTCAGGGAATGCCCGCCCTCGCCTGCGCCCTCTTCGGTCTCCATCGCGATGCGCTGTTCAATCCCGCGCGCCTCTTCGGCCGAGAGCCAGGGTGCCTTGCTCGGACGGTCCGGCAACTTGCACCACACCACCCAGGCAAACGCGACCGCCGGCAAGCCTTCGAGCAGGAACATCCACTGCCAGCCGTGCCAGCCGAGGATCCCGTCCATGCGCATCAACGCCGCGCCCACCGGGCCGCCGATGATGTTGGCAAAACACACGCCGAGCAGAAAATACCCGGTGGCCCGCGCCCGTTGCTCGCGGTTGAACCAGTAGGTGAGGTACAGCATCACCCCGGGAAACAGGCCGGCTTCGGCAATGCCCAGCAGCAGGCGCAGGACATAGAACGAGGTCTCGCCCTGGACGAACGCCATGGCCGCCGAAATCAGGCCCCAGGTCACCATGATCCGGGCGATCCAGAACCGCGCGCCGACCTTGTGCATGATCAGGTTGCTGGGGATTTCCGACAGCGCATAGGTCAGGAAAAACAACCCGGCGCCCAGGCCGTACGCGGCGGCGGAAATTCCCAGGTCCACGTCCAGGTGATGCTTGGCCAGGGCAATGTTGGTGCGGTCCAGAAAGCTCAGCACGTAGGCGATGATCAGCAAGGGCATCAGCTTGACGAACATCAGTTTGTTCAACTCCCGTGGCTCACGGGCAGGGTTGGCAGTCTTCATCGGGCAAGTCCTCTTGGCGCCCCGCCAGCACCCTGGCTGGGGGACGCATCGGTGTTGTTCTAGGGTTCGAGTTGCACAACCAGCGCCGGCGGGCGGTGGGAAAACAGTTGCAGCAGCGCCCCGCCCAGGGCACAGCCGGCCATCACGAAGAAGCACACCGTGTAGCCGTGCAAGGTGGTCCAGCCGCCGCCCATGGCAATCAGGCTGCCCATCAGCACCGGCGCCAGGCCGCCGCCGATGAACATCGCGGTGGTGATGATGCCGTTGGCGGTGGAGGTCGCCGACGGCTCGGCCGAGTCGCAGGCCACCGCGTAGTAGATCGGCCACACCGCGTTGGCCACCAGGCCGAACAGCAGTTGCACGACGATGATCAGGGTCAGGGTGTTGGCGAAGTAGAACGCCCCGACACTGGCGGCCATCCACACCCCGCAGATGATCAGGGTGACGCGCCGGCCAATGATGTCCGACAGCGACGGCCACACCAGTTGCCCGAGAATCCCGGTCAGGGTGAACACCACGCTCATGCCCGCCGACTCCGCCAGGGACAGCCCGGCGATGTTGTACAGGTACGCCGGCAGCACGATGTTGACGCCCATGTACACCACCTGGGTCAGCATCGTATTACCCGCCGTGAGGGCGATATTGCGGTTGCGCAAGGTGGCGATAAAGGTGCGCCAGGCGTGGCCTTTTACCTGGCTGGCCGGTGCGTTGTCCGGTGGGGTCATGCCCTTGGCGGCGATGTCGACGTAGAGCGCGGTGATACGTTCGGCGGTGGAATACCGCGCCCAGAAAATCATCAGCGGCAAGGCCACGACAAACGCGAAGAAGAACACGTAGCGCCAGTTGTCTTCACCAAAAGTGCTGATGACAAAACTGGCGACGATGCCACTGAGCATGGCGCCAATCGGGTAACCCGTATGGTGCGCGCCCAGGGCAAAACCACGGCGCTCCACCGGCCACCATTCGGCGGTGTTGCTCACGCCCACCGGCTCACCCCAGCCTGCACCGAGGTTGACGCCCACCCGCAGCGCAATAAAGGTCGCGAGGTTGCCGCTCAGGGCCTTGAACCCGGAGAGAAACGAAATCGCGGTGTAACCCAGCACCAGCGGCACCTGGAACCGCGCACGTTTCCAGCCTCCGCCGTAGCGGTCGCTCCACATGGAGCCAGGAATATCCAGCAAGGCCAGGGCGAGCATGATCACCGTGGCCATGGTGCCCCACTGATCAGCCGACAAATCGAAATGCTTGGAGATGGTCGGCCCCAGGCGCAGCACGATCTCACGGTCGTAGGCGTTGAGGATCCAGATCATCCAGCACACCAGCAACGACACCCAGGAGTGCCGGTGAATGCTGCGCAGCGAGGCTTTTTTTAAGGTTGCCATGGGTTTCTCCAGGCGCGCGAGGGCGCGCACTGACACAAGGTTGCGGAAGGAATATGCCTTGTTGAAAAAACGCGCTAGCTGGCGAACCGTCGCTCGGCTATTCCTTGCACGCCCAGCCCGGTGATCGCAAAAAGCGCCCCGCGCTGCTGACCGTCGGCCGGGAAACGCGGCAACGGCGGCTTGGCCATGGAGGTCACGAACAGGGTGTCCAGGTTCGGCCCGCCGAAAGTCAGGCTGGTGACTTTTTTCACCGGCATCTGGATGATCCGGTCGACCTGGCCATCCGGTGTGTAGCGCACCAGTTTTCCGGCGTAGACCAGCGCCTGCCACAGGCAGCCTTCGGCATCCACGGTGCAGCCGTCGGCGGCGCCACCGCCGGAGGTGTCGACCTTGGCAAACGTGCGTCGATGACTCACGGCGCCGGTCGCCAGGTCGTAGTCATAGGCCCAGATCTCGCCGGACCAGGTGTCGCAAAAATAGAATGTGTCGCCCGACGGGCTCCAGCACGGGCCGTTGGACACGATGATGCCTTCGTCCAGGGTGTGCAGGCTCAGGTCTGCGTCCAGGCGGTAGAGTTTGGCGCTGGCGCTGTCTTCCCGGGTGTCCATGGAGCCGAAGACAAAGCGTCCCTGGCGGTCGACCTTGCCGTCGTTGAGGCGGTTGTTGGGCAGCGCGGGTTCCGGGTCGATCACCTGCGCCAGTTCGCCGCTGCCGAGGTCGAGGATGTGCACGCCGTTTTGCAGAGCGACGATGGCCTCATCGCCGCTATGGCGCAGGGCCATGGAGCCGATTTTCTGGCCCACGTCCCAGGCACGCAGCTCGCGACCGTCATCGGTGCAGCGCAGGATCCGGCCGTCGGCGCTGTCGATCCAGTACAACCGTTGTTGCAGGGCGTCCCACACCGGGCCTTCGCCCAGGGTGGTCTTCACGTCGACAAGCACTTCGATACGCATGGTGTTATCCCCTTTTTTGTTGTTGTGCGGGATGGGCATGGCCGCGCCGTGACGCGGCCGGTTTAGCACTTAGAAGTTGACCTGGTCGCGCCCCTTGAGCCCGAGGATTTCTCGCGCTTCATCCGGCGTGGCAACCCGGTGCCCGAGGGCTTCGATCACCGTGCGAATGCGCCGTACCTGGTCGGCGTTGGACGCGGCCAGTTTGCCCGGGCCATCCCACAGCGAATCCTCCAGGCCGACCCGGGCGTTGCTGCCCATGGACAGCCCCATGGTTGCCAACGGAATTTGCCCACGGCCGGCGCCGAGGATTGACCACACGTAGTCGTCACCAAACAGCCGGTCGGCGGTGCGACGCATATGCGCCAGGTCTTCCGGGTGGCCGCCGATGCCGCCGCGCAAACCGAAAACCGACTGGATAAACAGCGGCGGCTTGAGCAGGCCGCGTTCCAGGAAATGGGCGGCGGTGTACAGGTGCCCGATGTCGTAGCACTCGATTTCGAAACGGGTGCGGTTCTCGGCGCAGGAATTGAGGATGTGGGTAATGTCGCGGAAGGTGTTGCGAAAGATCCGGTCGTCGCTTTCTTCCAGGTACGGACGCTCCCAGTCGTGCTTGAACTCGGTGAAGCGGTTGAGCATTTCGTACAGGCCGAAGTTCATCGAACCCATGTTCAACGAGGCCAGTTCCGGCTTGAACTGCATCACCGGTTGCAGGCGCTCTTCAACGCCCATGGTCGGTGCGCCGCCGGTGGTGATATTGATCACCACGTCGCTGGCGGCTTTGATTTGCGGCAGGAATTCGGCGAACAGCGCGGGGTCCTGGCTGGGACGGCCATCGATGGGATCGCGGGCATGCAGGTGAACAATCGCGGCGCCGGCTTCGGCAGCACCGATGGCAGCGTCGGCAATTTCCTGCGCGGTGATCGGCAAATGCGGCGACATCGACGGCGTATGGATGGCACCGGTGACGGCGCAGGTGATGATGACAGGACGATTTTTGGACATGACGATTCTCCGACTTTTATTCTTATGAAAAAAATCCCGGGTGCTGCGTGTGTGTTCTTCCTTGGCTAACGCTGGCGCGGCCTACAGGTACTCGACGTTGCCATCGACACTGATCGCCTGGCCGGTGACATTGCGGGCGGCGGGCGAGCAGAGAAACAAGGCCATGGCCGCGACGTCTTCGGCGGTGACCATGCGCTTGAGGGAGATCTTGTTGAGGTATTCCTGGCGCATCTCGGCTTCGGGCACGCCGACCTGTTCGGCACGGGCGCGAATCACACCGTCCATGCGTGGGCCTTCGACGATCCCAGGCAGCAAGGCGTTGACGCGGATGTCGCTTTCGCCCAGCTCCGAGGCCAGGGATTTCATCAAGCCGACGATGGCCCATTTGGTCGCGGCATACGGCGTGCGCCAGGCGTAGCCGAGACGCCCGGCGACCGAGGCGATATGCAGCAGATGGCCGTGGGACGATTCCTTGAGCATCGGCACCGCGTGATGGGCAAAGCGGTATTGCGCCGTCAGGTTGATGTTGATCGTGGCTTGCCACTCGGCATCGCTGATGGCATCGATACCGCCGGTGGGTCCGGCAATCCCGGCGTTGTTGACCAGCACATCCAGCCCGCCGAACTGCTCGCGCTGCACCTGGAACACCGCCTCGATCTGCGCGGCATCACTCACGTCGGCACGGGTGGCCACGCTGCCCGGGTACTTGTCGCGAAACGCCGCCAGGGCCGGTTCGCTGACATCACACACATGCACCTTGGCGCCCGCCTCCAGATAAGCCGCGGCCAACACTTCACCGATGCCGGCAGCCCCGCCGGAAATCAACACACGTAACCCAGGATAAGGCTGCAGCCGTTGTAGGACACTCATGCACGTTTACCTCCTGAAACAGACGACCGCGAGCGGTCGTTCTTGACGAGCAGACGCGCCAGGGAATCGGCGGCCTGCATGATGTCATCGGTCACGGCAGCGCGGGCGCCGGCGCCATCGCGGGCGGCCAGGGCTTCGACGATGCGCGTGTGCGCCTCCATCGAGCGCTGCAAGTGAGCTTTATCGGGAGCGACCAGGGCAAAACACGGGCCCATGTGCAGCCAGAAGTTTTCCACGGCAGCCATGGTCAATTCGGCCTGGGCGACGGCATAGATCCGACGGTGAAAGGCGAAGTTGGTCCACAGGTAGCGGGAAACGTCGACTTCGTCGGCGGCTTGTTGCATCTGTTGGCAGAGGTCGGAGATTTCGTCGAGGTCGGCTTTTTCCAGGAGCAGCACGGCCTTTTCCGCCAGCAAACCTTCCAGGGCGACCCGCGCATCGCGAATCTCGCGCAGGCGTTCGACCGTCATCATGCGTACCCGCAGACGGGAGGTTTCGGTGACTTCAAAGGCGTTTTCGGCGCTGAGGCGCTGGAGGGCTTCGCGCACCGGCATGGGGCTGGAGCCGAGGGCTTCGGCAAGGCCGCGGATGGTGAGTTTCTGGCCGGGCTGGAAACGACCACTCATCAGGGCTTCGCGGATCTGGCGATAGACCTGGTCTTGCAAGGTATCGCGGGACACCTGGCGCAAGGTGGGAAGGAGAAGCGGGCCATCTGTCATGAGTCAAAACCTGTGTTGTCGTTCTTATGACCCCAATATGTGATCACAAATCAAATATGTCAAATAGTTTCCTGTTGACCGTCCGTGCGACGCTGACTTTAATGACCCCTCTCTCAAGCAAGGACCGCTGAACCATGAAGTTTTCCTACACCATCGTCTACGTCCCGGACGTGTCCGCATCCCTGCAATTCTTCGAAAAAGCCTTCGGCTTCAGTCGCCGTTTCCTGCATGAATCGGGGACGTATGGTGAGTTGGATACGGGCGGTACCACCCTCTCCTTCGCGGCGCATGAGTTGGGTGAGATGAACTTCAAGGGCGGGCACGTAGAGGCGCATGCTTCACGTCAGCCGCTGGGGATGGAGCTGGGGTTTGTGACTGAAGATGTGCCAAAGGCCCATGCCAGAGCGCTGGCGGAGGGGGCGACAGAACTGGCAGCGCCGAGCACCAAGCCCTGGGGACAGGTGGTGGCATATGTGCGGTGCCCGGATGGCACGCTGGTGGAGTTGTGTACGCCGATTCAGTGAATCGTACTGTGGCGAGGGAGCTTGCTCCCGCTGGAGTGCGAAGCGCTCCCAAAAATCTTGGGGCTGCTTCGCAGCCCAACGGGAGCAAGCTCCCTCGCCACAGTGAAATGCACGCCTCAAGGCCTGAGCGGGCGCTCCTGATCGCGCTCCGACAGCTCCGTGCCATCGTCCGGATGCTTCCAGGTCTGCGGTTTTTCTTCCTCGCGAAGCTTCCTGGCCCGCTCCAGCTCCCACTCCTCGCGCTGCTTCTGCTCGTTACTCATACCCACCTCCCATCCGTAAGATTTGGACACACTGGGGAAGCATAGATGAGGGAGCGGTTTTGTGTGAGTCCGCCGATTGATAACCTCAGCGCATCAATGCATGTAAACAACTCACTTATCATTTCTAAATGTGTCAGCCACTATCCGCGGTCTTAAGCGAAACAAGCACTTTAAAAAGAACGCTGGAGACACAAAAAAATGCAAAACCCTTCACGGCCTGACTCTGCCCGCTCCAAAGTCGGCGCGGTCTTTCGCGTCACCTCCGGCAACTTTCTCGAACAGTTCGACTTCTTTCTGTTCGGCTTCTATGCCACCTATATCGCTGCCGCCTTCTTCCCTGCCGCCAATGAATTTGCGTCATTAATGATGACCTTCGCCGTGTTCGGCGCGGGCTTTCTGATGCGTCCACTGGGGGCCATCATCCTCGGTGCGTACATCGATGATGTGGGCCGTCGCAAAGGCTTGATCGTGACCCTGGCGATCATGGCCAGTGGCACCCTGCTGATCGTGCTGGTGCCGGGCTATCACACCATTGGTTTGTGGGCACCGCTGCTGGTGCTGATGGGCCGTCTGTTGCAAGGCTTCTCGGCCGGCGCAGAACTGGGTGGCGTGTCGGTGTACCTGGCCGAAATGGCCACCCCGGGCCGCAAGGGTTTCTATACCAGCTGGCAATCGGGCAGCCAGCAGATCTCCATCGTGGTCGCTGCCGCCCTGGGTTATGGCCTGAACCAATGGATGGAACCGGCCGTGGTTGCCGATTGGGGCTGGCGCATTCCGTTCGCCATCGGCTGCGTGATCATCCCGTTCATCTTCGTGCTGCGTCGTAACCTGCAGGAAACCGAAGAGTTCGCCAACCGCAAGCACCGCCCAACCATGCGCGAAGTGCTGGCCACGCTGGTGAAGAATTGGACCATCGTGATCGGCGGCATGATGATGGTGGCAATGACCACCACCGCGTTCTACCTGATCACCGTCTACGCGCCGACCTTCGGCAAAACCGTGCTCAACCTGACCACTTCCGACGCCCTGCTGGTGACCTTGCTGGTGGCCGTGTCGAACTTCATCTGGCTGCCCATCGGTGGCACCCTGAGTGACCGTTTTGGCCGCAAGCCCGTGCTGATCGCCATGACCACCCTGACCGTGCTTACCGCCTACCCGGCACTGTCCTACGTCGTAAATGCACCAAGCTTCGCCCACATGCTCGAAACCCTGCTGTGGTTCTCCTTCCTCTACGGCATGTACAACGGCGCCATGATCCCGGCCCTGACCGAAATCATGCCGGTGGAAGTGCGCGTGGCGGGCTTCTCCCTGGCCTACAGCCTGGCGACCGCGATCTTCGGTGGGTTTACTCCGGCGATTTCCACCTGGTTTATCCACGAGACGGGCGACAAGGCTTCGCCCGCCTACTGGCTGATGTTTGCCGCGCTGTGCGCCCTGTGCGCAACGTTCGCGCTGTATCGCCGTGCCAGTGCCCGCCTGCAAGTCGCCTGAGGAGCCACGCCGATGAAATCCCTGTTGAAAACACTGGTGGCACTGGCGATCGGTTCCGTGGCGATGGTTGCCCACGCTGAAGCGCTGAAAGTCATGACCTCAGGCGGCTTCACCGCTGCCTACAAGGTGCTGGGTGCGCAATACGCGACACAGAGCGGCGACACCCTCGACACCATCCTCGGCCCGTCGATGGGCAAGGCCCCGGAAGCGATTCCCAACCGCCTGGCCCGTGGCGAACACGCCGACGTCGTGATCATGGTCGGCTACGCCCTGGATGAGCTGATCAAGCAAGGCAAGGTCGACAAGGCGTCCCGCGTTGAGCTGGCGGATTCGCGCATCGGCCTGGTGGTCAAGGAAGGCGCTGCCAAGCCCTCGATTGCCACCGATGCCGAACTGAAGGCCGTACTGACCAACGCCAAATCCGTGGCGTATTCGGACAGCGCCAGCGGCGTCTACGTCGAAAAGGAACTGTTCAAGAAACTCGGCATGCCGTCCAAGGGCACCATGATCGAACGCATCCCGGTGGCCTCCCAGGTGGCCAAGGGTGACTACGAGGTGGGCTTGCAGCAGGTGTCCGAACTGTTGCCGATTCCGGGCGTGACCTACGTCGGAAAAATCCCTGAAGACGTGCAGTCCGTCACCCGGTTTGCCGCAGGCATTCCGGTGAATGCCGAACACCCGGCGCAGGCGAAAAAGCTCCTGCAATTCCTCGCCTCGCCCCAGGCGCAACCGGTGGTGCAATCCACCGGCCTGGACTCGGTGTCACACTGACCGAAACGGCATCTCCCGCGTCAACCGCTCCAGTTCCAGTGCCGCCGGCGTCAACGTACGCCCGCGGCGCTTGATCAATCCCACATTACGCACCACCTCCGGCTCCACCAGCGGCACACTCATCAGAATCGGGTGCTCGCCTGCCGGCATCGCAATCGACGGCACCATCGCCACCCCCAACCCCGCCTCCACCAGCCCGATCATCGTGGTCACGTGATGGGTTTCGCAGATGCTTTGCTTCTTCACCCGCACACCGCGCAGGGCCTGGTCCAGCAGGAAGCGATTGCCTGAGGTCTTGTCCACGGTGATGTAGTCGTGCTCGTACGCCTCGGCCCACGTCACACTGGCCCGGTCCGCCAATGGATGTTCCCGGCGACAGGCCAGCACATAACGCTCTTGCAGCAACAGCTCGAACTCCACCCCGTCGGCCAGGCTGCCGCTGAAACTCACGCCGAAATCTGCCTCGCCACTTTCCACCGCCGCACACACCTCGCCGGCACTCGCGTCCAACACCCGCAGGCGAATCTTCGGATAGAGCTTGTGGAATTCGAAGATCACGTGGGGCATGAAGTAGTACGCGGTGGACGGCACACAGGCGATGGTGACGTTGCCCATACGGGTTGAGGCCACGTTGCTGATGCCCATCAGGGCGATGTCCAGGTCATCGAGCATGCGCTCGACTTGGGGCAGGAACGCACGACCGACCATGGTCAGGCTGACCCGGCGCGTAGTGCGTTCGAAGAGTTTGACGTCAAGGGCGGATTCAAGCTTCTCGATGCGCCGGCTGAGGGCCGGCTGGGAGATACGGATGGCTTCGGCCGCCGCACGGAAACTGCCCTTGTCTACGACGGCACGGAAGGCTTGGAGGTCGTTGAGGTCGAAGTTGATGATCACGAGGGCAGCCATTGGTTGATCAGATGTG
This sequence comes from Pseudomonas sp. 1912-s, assembly GCF_029269205.1. NCBI lineage: Bacteria > Pseudomonadati > Pseudomonadota > Gammaproteobacteria > Pseudomonadales > Pseudomonadaceae > Pseudomonas > Pseudomonas sp. 1912-s. The sequence goes on from NZ_JARIXR010000008.1 coordinate 187,057, forward strand.
GCGGGCATTATCGTATGGGGGCTGGCGGGATGCTATTGGCGCGATCCACCTACTCGGGATCAGCCAATAGCCCTGCAGAAAATATGCGGTCATACATATCAGACGGGAATTAGCGCTGGTGAGAAACGGAGGCCCTGAAAAGCGTCAATACTGACAACCTCAAATTTCCTTCTTACTCCTTAGGCCCGTTATGGAAAAGTCTTTGACGATGGATTACCCCACCAATATCTGCACGAAACAGGCGGCACGCTGCTTAGTCCAGGAGATACCAACGGCTCACACTGGTTCAGTTATCGCTTGCAACACGCCCATCGTTGGGTAGGATTAAATCCTACCCAGCAAAAGCGGACGCCACCATGCGCTCAACCCAGCAAATGAGCATCACCTTGCCGATTGAGATGGCCGCACTCGTCAAAGCCAAAGTGAGCACCGGCGAATACGCCAGTGAAAGTGAAGTCATACGCGATGGGCTACGCGCCCTGCTGGCACGTGATCGCGCAATGGAGGACTGGCTTCGGGATCAGGTGATTCCGGCAGCCGCCGCTCTCAAAGCGGATCCCGGTAGCGCGTTGTCTGCCGCCCAGGTCCGCGAACAGATGGCAGCAAAACGCAAACAGAAAGGCACTCGCAAGCCGTGAGCTACACAGTAGCTTTTTCACCCAAGGCAGTAGCGCAACTCGAAGAACTTGAAGACTACATCACCCAGGCCGGCTCACCCATCGTCGCTGCGCGCTATGTAGATGCCATCATCACTTATTGCGAAAACCTGTCCCTTTTTCCCCAGCGTGGGACCAGCCGTGAGGATTTGTTACCCACTCTGCGTACAACTCACTATCGGCACGCCACGCTCATCGCTTTTACAGTGGATGCCGACACGGAAACGGTATCGATTCTAGGGGTGTTTTACGGAGGGCAAGACTATGCGGCCCTCTTGCAGGATAACGATTAACTTCAGCTCCACTCTTTTCCATTCCCCATACCTACCGGCAGCGCAATCAATGGATCAAACAATAAAAAGGACTTCAAGCCCGGCCTCTCTCTATCGCACGCTTCGACCAGGGTTGTGGCTACTGGGTTCGCTCTGCTTTGCCGCTTTGGGCTTCTTCGCCTGGCAAAGTTTCTACCCGGTCAGCGCTGCCGATGACTGGAGTGTTCAAGTAGTCCACCGCGACGTGGAAAAGGCCGCATCGCTGATGCCGATGCCCGACGGCTCACTGATGGTCAGCCAGGAGTTGAGCGACGGCCTTGGCAGTATCGTGCGCATTCTGCCGGACGGAAAACGCGAGCTGGTGGTGGGCAATCTATCCAAGCCCGATGGCATGGTTGCCACTCAGGGCGGTTGGGTGTTCAGCCAGGAAGTGGATGGAGCACCGGTCAGCTTTCTCAAGGACGGCGTGGTCACCGAGCTGTTCAAGGGAGAAAGCGTGCAAGGGCTGTGGGACGACGGCGAGTATCTCTACGCCATCGAAGACCGCAAGGTCGGGGCCCGGATCCTGCGCTATCACTGGAGCGACAAGACATTGAGCGTCGTGCGTGACCAACTCAGCGAAGGTGAGTCGATCGTTCGCTGCACGGATGGGCGCATGCTCTACACGGAAAAGAAGAAAGGCGTGGTGCGGGAACTGACCGACGACGGCAGCGATCCGGTGGTACTGAGCCAGCTGAACAAACCCACCTTCCTGATGTGCGATGAGCGCGGGTTATGGATCAACGAGGATTCAACACACCGCGCGCGTTTACTGTTGATCGACAAGCAAGGGCGCCAGCAGACGATTCTGTCTTTCCTGAAGGCCCCGCAGTCGATTGTGCGTACGACGAAGGGAACCTACCTGGTGGCCGAAGGTGGCCGTAACCGTGTCCTGGAATTGGTGCCGTCCCTGGCACGGGTAAACCCCGTTACAGCTGAAACCGCGCCACCGCCTCATTGAGCGACACGGCCAAACGCGCCAGCTCATGGCTCGACCCGTTGATCTGCCCCGCTCCGGAGGACGATTGCGCGGACAGGTCACGAATATTGACGATATTACGGTCGACCTCTTTGGCCACTTGGGCCTGCTCCTCGGCAGCACTGGCGATGACCAGGTTGCGCTGGTGAATCTGGTCGATGGAGTCGGTGATCTGGCTCAATGCGCCACCGGCCCCTTCGGCCAGGATCAAGGTTTCACTGGCGCGCTGGGTGCTCGACTGCATCGACGTCAATGCCTCGCTGGAACCCGTGCGCATCGCGCTGACCATCTGGTCGATCTCCAGGGTCGATTGCTGCGTACGATGGGCCAGCGCACGCACTTCGTCGGCCACCACCGCAAAGCCACGCCCGGACTCACCGGCACGCGCGGCCTCGATGGCGGCGTTCAGGGCCAGCAAGTTGGTCTGTTCGGCGATGGAGCGAATCACGTCCAGCACCTTGCCGATATCCCGCGATTGATCGGCGAGGTTTTGCACCAGGCTTGAGGTTTCACCGATGTTGGTACTCAGCGCCTGAATCGCGCTGACCGTTTCGCCGACGCGCTGCTGGCCGTCGCGGGCCGTTTCATTGGAGAGCCGGGTGGACTCGGAAGTGGAGACAGCATTACGCGCCACCTCATCGGCCGCCGAGGTCATCTCGTTGACTGCGGTGGCGGCTTGCTCGATTTCCGCGGTCTGCTTTTGCAGGCTGCGGCTGCTCTGGTCGGTAATGCCGTTGAGGTCGGTGGCCGATGCCGCCATCTGCCCCGCCGACTGGCGAATCAGTTGCAGGGTACTGCGCAGGCTGCCCTGCATGGTCTGGAGTGCCACGAGCAGGCGCGTCACTTCGTCGTCGCCGGTGACTTCAACGGTCTGGGTCAGGTCGCCTTGGGCGACGTTTTCTGCGGCGCGCACCGCGTGGCTCAGCGGGCCGACAATGCTGCGCGTCAGCAACCAGGCCAGGGCCACGGTGCTCAACGCCGCCAGCAGCACGAAACCGAAGACCATCGTGCGCGAGCGGCTGTACTGAGACTCGGCCGTCTGACCCTGCAGGTTTATCTGGGCGTTGTAGTAGTCGGCCAGGGCATTGAGCTGATTGCCGGAACCGTCGACCACGGTTTTCATGTCCACCAGCAGCAACTTGTTCAGCTCGGCGGTCTGTTGCTTGTCAGCGAGGATGAACGACTGCGTGAGACCTTGCTGATATTGACGCAGGGAAACCTGGAACTGATCGTAGAGGTTGCGTACTTCTGGGGTATCAATCACCGCATTGAGGTCGGCCAGTTTCTTTGCCAGGTCCTGGCTACGGGTGTCCATCTGGCTGCGGTATTGCGCGATGCTCGCCGGATTGGGATCAAGGGCCATGCGCAGGGAAATGGTGCGGATGCGCAGCATGATTTCGCGAATATCCGAGACCAGGCGCATTTTCGGCACCAGGCCGCTTTCAACCTGCACGGCGCTTTCGCGGATGCTCGCCATGTTCGAGAGCGCAAAGAACCCCAGTAACGCCACGAGCAAGGCAATCAAGGCAAAACCGAGACCCGCACGGCGGGCGATGGACAGATTGCGGAGCGACATGGCGATTGTTCTCTTTATTGGCATACGACATCGTATGACAGAGTTTCGGCCAGGCGGGGCGGGACTTGAGGGCGATTCTCGGGAAGTTTCCAGATATAAATTTTCTACAGAAAAGCCCGCTGGCTTTTAGCTACAGCGGGCTCTGCGGGACGTCGTTGGCGTTCACACGTTGGCTGGTTTATCAGCTGAAAATTGACGGTCGAGTACTGAGTCTACTAACGCCTGAGCATTCTCGATCAACTGGGCCAGACCCATGGTTAATCGATAGTGAATGCTGTCTTGGCCATCGGCGCAGCGGTACGCCGTTTCCAGAGCTGATGAAAGGATTTCGGCGGCGTTGGCCAGTGCTTCTTCGGTGCCTACATCCGCACCTACACTGAAAATCCTGCGTGGTGGGCGCTCGTCAGTTTCCGTCGGCTCGGGTACTGGTTCACTTAGATAATAATCAAGCGCTCTTTGCGCGGCGTCGGACATCTTGCCGTCGTTGAGTTTATTGCGAGCGCGAGCGCCGAAGGAATCAGGGGGATTGGGGGTGATCTTTTTCATGGTGTAGCTCCACGTTATCAGAAGGAGCTGCCATTCCCCTGCTGTCAAACAGGATTGGGTGGCAGCTGTACGCGGGTTGACAGACCGGAAACGTGGAAACCCGGCGCACCCGAAGATGCCCCACGTACAACCGCCATAACAGATAGGCACAGACAAGCGCCTGGAGCCATATACGGGGAAGTACAAAGATCGCACGTTATTCGGCCTGTCAAAACCGGTCGCCATGGGGGCAACGGGCGAAGGTTACCGCCGAGCCTCAAGCAGCGCAACCCTGCATCGTCTGCTTGAGAATCAGGCTACAGACATCACTGAAATGGCGTAATTTGCAAGTCACTTGGCGCCCTCTTGCTAGTGTATGAAAACGGCCCGTCCACCATCATTCGTTCACAGGTTGCTCCCGTTGTCTCAAACGAAGAGGTGTTCGAATGTCCAAAATCTGGTTTATCACCGGCAGTTCCCGTGGCCTTGGCCGCTCGATTACTGTGGCCGCACTGCGCGCCGGTGATCGTGTAGTCGCCACCGCGCGCAATCCCAAGCAGTTGGATGACCTGGTGGCCGAATATGGTGATGCGGTTTATCCCGTCGCGCTGGATGTCACCCACAACCAGCAGGTGCTGGAAGCGGTAGACGCTGCGGTGAAACATTTTGGCCGCCTGGATGTGGTGGTCAATAACGCTGGCTACGGTGATCTGGCTTCGGTGGAAGACGTAACCCTGGAGGATTTTTCGGCGCAGATCGACACCAACTTCTACGGTGTGGTGCACGTCAGCAAGGCGGTGGTGCCGGTGCTGCGCGCCCAGGGCAATGGGCATATCTTTCAGGTGTCGTCGCTGGGTGGACGTATTGGCATGGCAGGCCTGGCCGCATACCAAAGCGCAAAATGGGCCGTCGGTGGTTTTTCCACGGTGCTGGCACAGGAAGTCACGCCACTGGGCATCCAGGTAACCGTGCTGGAGCCGGGCGGCATGCGCACGGACTGGTCGGGCAGCTCCATGACGATTCCCGCCATCAGTGAGCCCTACCGGCAAACCGTCGGTGCCCTGGTGGAATTGCTCAACTCACCCGGCATCCTGCCGACCGGCCCGGACCGGGTTGCCGAAATCGTGCTGGAGCTGGCACTGAACAAAGGCGCCCCGCTACGCTTGTTGATCGGCAGCGATGCCGTGCAATACGCGGCCCGGGCAGCGGCAGACTTGGCCGAGTCGGATAAAAAGTGGCATGACCTCAGTGTGTCGGCCTCGGATTAATCTCACGATTTGAAAGAAGGTGCTGCATGCCTGACGCGACACAACCCCGTTTCAACATACCGGACGTGTTTTGGCTGGCCCTGAAGAGCGTCGGGCTGGAGCCATCGGTGGTGTTGCGTCAGGCGCGCTTGCCCATGACCCTGCATATCCGCGAGCGGCGCGACCGGCGGCAGGTGACGACGCTGGAGTTCTTTCGCCTGTGGGAAGCGGTGCGGGCGCTCAACCCTGATCCGGCCGTCGGAATCCTGCTGATGACCCGCCTTGAGGTCACCGCGCTTCCACCGTCCAGCTTTGCCGCCTTTATCGCCCGGGATTATCGGGATGGCCTGCACCGCCTCGCCCGCTTCAAGCAACTGTGCACGCCTGAGCGCCTGCTGGTTTGCGAGGATGGCCGCAGGTGCACGGTGACCATCGAATGGCTGCACACGCCTGAGCCGCCACCGCCGCTGTTGGTGGACGCGGCGTTTGCCACGTTTGTGGAGTTGGGCCGGCGGGGTTCACGGGCGCAGATCACCCCTCTGAACGTTGAACTGGCTCGCCCGGACGACGGCAGCACCGTACTGGCGGAGTTTTTCGGCTGCCCCGTGCGCTTTGGTGCCGAGCGCAATGCGCTGGTGCTGGATGGCGCGGATCTGGATCGCCCCTTTCCTGGATACAATCCGCAAATGCTGGACATGCTGAACCCGGGCCTGGTGGCGGCGCTGGCCGAAGCATCGGCACCGGCCAGCATCTGCCATCAGGTCAAAATCACCCTCAAGCGCATTCTGGCCAGTGGCCGCCCCGAGATGATCGAAGTCGCGCGGGAATTGGGCATGAGCGAACGCACATTGCAGCGGCGCATTACCGAGGCCGGCAGCAGTTTTCGGCAACTGATGCTGGAGACCCGCCAGGAAGTGGTGCGCCATTTGCTCACCGAGCCGTCTATCGAAATAGACGAGATCGCCTGCCTGGTCGGCTATGAAGACACCAACTCATTTTATCGGGCGTTTCGCTCTTGGGAAGGCACGACGCCGGCTCGGTGGCGGGCGCTGCAAGCCCCTACGTGTTGATAAACGCCGGTTGCTTGCACAGGGTCAGGTTGTTGAGGTGCTCGTTGATGTCGAGCTTTGACGAGCCAATATCGAATTGGTAGTAGACCTTCCACGACATCGCCGCCCGGTTGCCCGTGGTGCAGAACTTTATCAGCTTGGCCTTGCAGGTGGCCTCGTAGAACGTGCCCGCCAGCATGCGCGCCGGGCTGGCGCCGGGGTCCTTCGACTGGCAGGGACAATGGGACAGGAATACCTCGGCTTTGGCCGGCGGCCGGCCGCGCAGGCTGACGAAGTTTTGCACGCATTCGTCGAAATGCTCGATCAACAACTCTTCTGCGTGGCGGCTTTCGACGTCTACGCCGCGCTGCGCCACCAAGGCCTGGGCGACCGGCAACATCGACCGATACGAATCCTGGTGCTCAGCCGTGGTCAGCGTCCTGTTTAATAGCTGCGCATGCAGTTTCAATTTGTTGCCCACGGCACTGTTGGCGACTTGCTCGCGCGATTGCCGGCTGATGAACACGTAGTACCGCGCGCCCTCCAGGCTCAGTACCAAGCCAATCGCACCTGGGCGCTCACGAAGCGGAAGCGCTTCTTTGAGTGTGTCTCGGTAAACCAGCATGGGCCTCTCCCTCACCAATCGATAAACCCGAATCAACAGGACGCCAGATTCGGACAGGTACATTGGTGAACAGTCAGGGGGCCGGGTTTATTCCATACCGGTGACTATACGGCCAGGGTCTTTTCAGCACTGCGCGCCATGATCTGCAAATCTTCAAACGGGTTTCTGCCAATCAACATGAACGCATGGGTTGGGCTGGACCAAAACACCACGTTCATGCCACGGCGCTGCTCAGTGGCCATGGGTGCGGCGCCCTTTTTCGCCGCCGTGATGCACAGCGCCAAAGGACCGTGGCGCGGGTCGAGGTAGGTCAATTGGCCGATCAGTACACCGTCATAATCGAGGATTTGTGCGCGCCTGAACTCGGCGCCCGGCAGGCTGATTGCCTCAGGGCTCAGCGGCAGGCCGAGTTGGCGCCCTACCGAATTCAGTTGAGCGAGATGGGAGTCAGGGTCGGCGCTGAGGTTCTCCAGGGTCCGGGGCGTATACAGCGCCATGTATTCGGCGACCGAGGTGCGCCATCCCGAACCAGGCTCAGGCCGGGGCCACGCCATGAACAGTCGATCAGCGACCACACCGGCCACCGCAAAGCTTGCCGCTACCGCGAGAAACCTGCGTCGACTCAGGGCCGGTGTGTGTGCCGGCGGCAAGGCGTCGAGCATCGCCTGCAAACGCTCGGCAGGGGCTTGGTCGAGAACCGAATCGAACGCTGACTTGAACGACAACTGCCCGCGCTTGAGCTGCTCGACGCGGGCCGTCACGGCGGGATCGATCCCCAGCAGGTTATCGATAAGCTGGCACCGCTCGGGGTCCAGCTCACCGTCGAGATAAGCCACCAGCAGTTCATCCGACGGTAGGCTCTGTTGAGTCATCGTCGTTCTCCGCTCGATTTATCCAGCAGGCCGCTTGAGTGCGCCGTTTCAGCCAGCCTCAAGCGCGCAGCAGCCAGCCGGCTCATCACCGTTCCCACCGGGATGTGCAGGACCTCGGCAATTTCCTTGTATGAAAGCCCTTCGACGTAGGCCAGGAACACCGTCTCCCGCTGGGCTTCGGGTAGCGCATTGACGCGTTTGATGACCTGCGCGGCCAGCACCTGGTCCTGAGCCTGGGTTTCGCCGTCGAACGACAACTCCTCCTCCGCGTCGACAAATCCCTGGCCCTGTCGTACCCGCTGCGAGCGCAGTTCGTTAAGCCAGATCGAATGCATGATCGTCAGCAGCCAGCGGTCGAGCCGCGTGCCGGCCACAAACTGGCCCGCACGCTCCAACGCACGCACGCAGGTGGCCTGCACCAGGTCATCCGCCACATGCTTTTGTCGCGACAGCACCAAGCCGTATCGCCATAAACGCGGCAACAGCAGGCTCAACTCACGGCGCAACTCAGCGTCTTGGGTGATGGCGGTCTCCTGTCGTTTCGCTCACGCGTCAAGCCTGAGGTGCGGCGGCGATAGCTTCGGCCAGGTCTTCGTACTCTTCGCAAGTGGTGCTGCACAAGGCTTTGATTTTCACCAGTTGCTCCTGGGCCAGGTCTACACGGCCCTTGATCACATAGGCCTCGCCGAGGTATTCGCGCACCTGGGCGTAGTTGGGGTCCAGTGCCACGGATTTAAGGTAGTAGCTGATACCTTCATCGGTGCGACCCAACTTGCGGGTGGCGTAGCCGCGATAGTTCAGGGCCTTGGCCGTGTTCGGGTTTTGCAGGGTGTCGAGCAGTGACAGGGCTTCTTCGTAGCGCCCGTCCTTGGCCAGGCGATAGGCGTAATCGGTGCGATCGGCGTCCGAGGTGGCCTTGCTTGTCTGCAATACGCACTTGCCGGTCTTGGTATCCCAGACCTGGCCTTTGGGGCAGTTGGGCTTGGGCGGCGCCGATTCGTCACCGGAAGCGTGGGCCTGGCCGGCCAGTAGCGCGGCGGCCATACAGGCTCCGAAGAACAAGGCAGTGCGATAACCAACGGCGTGTTCGTGGCGACTCTTCATGGCGTTCATGCTCCGTAACAATAGGGAAAGTACCGCAGCAAACTCAGTGTTGAAGATCGCCCCGAGGGCCGGGCAGCATGCGGCGCAGCGTGCTGTCGCGCTGGATGTAGTGATGCCACAGCGCGGCACAGGCATGCAGCCCCGCGAGCACGATGATCGCCCAGGCGACGTTGTTGTGCAGGCCACCCAGGGTGCCCCGCAATTCGTGATCGACCACCAACGGCGCAGGCACCGGGAACAATCCGAAAAAGTTGAAGGGCTCGCCCTGGGCCCAGCGGAACAGGAAGCCGAGGATGACCTGCGTGAGTAATAGCAGGTATAGACAGCCGTGGGCGATTTTGGCGGCCACGTTCAGCGCCGGGTGCGTGTCGGCCTTTAGATGATTGCCGCCGAACAGGCGCCAGAGGATACGTGCAGCAATCAGCACCGCCATCGCGATACCCAGGGAAATATGCACGGATTGCAGGCCTTTGCGCAGTGGCGTGCCTTTTTCCAGGTTTTCCCAGATGTGGGCGCTGGCGAACATGAAGATCACCAGGGCGGCGGTCAGCCAGTGGAACGTGCGGGTCAGGCGGTCGTAGCGGTCGGTGGGGATGTTCATGGGCGTTTCCTGGGTGGTCTGTGGGGTGAACACCGCAACAAGGAAACTTATTCAGAGGGAGGGGGACAATTTTACTGATCAGACCTGCTTATTTTCCAAGCCTGCATCCCTGGTCAAAATATGCGAACTGAATGCCAGAAAATCACCTAGGTGTTTTGTAATGATCGCAACGGTAATCGGCAATTGAAGCGTCTGGTATTCGTGAACAGCAATGTTTCGGAACCCGACCATGTTCTTCAGGTTGGTCAGCAACGCAGGATTGACCCAACCGCCCTGACATAACAACTCAAACACGTCACGGGCTCCTTGTGGAACGCCCAGGCGCTCACGACGAATCAGGTGCTGGCCCATGTCCAACGCGGCCTCACAAGCTCGCTGAATATTCAGGATCGCGGCATCCTGACGTGTGAAATCGGTAGCGAAGCTGGTGGGATCTTTATCGTATTCCTGACGAGCGCGAGCAACGCAACGTTCAATGCTGGCGGCTTTATTGATGAGAACATCATCGACCATATACTTTCCCTTCCTTCTGGATATCCGCCAACAACTCAGCCCTTGCCGTGTCCAGCGCGGTTTTTTCGCTCAGGACATAGCTCTCGAAGAGGCCTGCCTGGATATTCCCGGACCAGAGCCGACGCCCAGTGGTCAACACCTGGTATTGCATCACTGTTGAGGCTGCACGCAAATCAAGCAAGTCGACTGGAACCCCAACTATATCGGCTAGCTCCCCGGAGAGCTGCCATAGCAATAAAGGCTCGACCACTCCCGCAGAAAGAACGGCGACATCCAGGTCGCTCTCACTGCCGGCCTCACCGGTCACTTGGCTACCGAATACATACACAGCCAATAGACCGGGAACTCCAGCACGGAGGTGCGCCAGTATTTTTTCAAAATTCATGACTGATGTCCGAATCGCCAATTCACGAAGACCGTAGCAGAATTCATTATTTAATTTCTGACTGAAAGCAAAAAACCCCTGACAACATTGAAGTTATCAGGGGTTTTTCGTTTTTCAATAATGGCGGAGAGATAGGGATTCGAACCCTAGGTACCGGTGAAGGTACAACGGATTTCGAATCCGTCCCATTCGGCCACTCTGGCATCTCTCCAACGGCGCGCATCATAACAGCCTGTTTCGTGGAAGCAAAGCGCCTAAGCGATTTTTTTCCGTGCTATCAGATGCTTGCGTCGATTACAGCGGTACGCCAAGACGGTTGGCGACTTCTTCGTAGGCTTCGATGACGTCACCGAGGCCCTGGCGGAAGCGATCTTTGTCCATCTTCTTGCGGGTGTCTTTGTCCCACAGGCGGCAGCCGTCCGGGCTGAATTCGTCGCCCAGGACGATGGAGCCGTCGTGGAACACACCAAATTCCAGTTTGAAGTCCACCAGCAGCAGGCCGGCGTCGTCGAACAGTTTGCTCAGGACGTCGTTGACCTTCAGCGACAGTTCTTTCATGCGAGCCAGTTGCTCAGCGGTGCCCCAACCGAATGCCACCACGTGGGATTCGTTGATGAACGGGTCGCCCTTGGCGTCGTCCTTCAGGAACAGTTCGAAGGTGTAAGGATTGAGCTTGAGGCCCTCCTCCACGCCCAGACGCTTTACCAGGCTGCCGGCGGCGTAGTTACGTACGACGCACTCGACCGGGATCATGTCGAGTTTTTTCACCAGGCATTCGTTGTCGCCCAGCAGTTTGTCGAATTGGGTCGGAATGCCGGCCGCCTCGAGTTTCTGCATGATGAAGGCGTTGAACTTGTTGTTCACCATGCCTTTGCGGTCGAGCTGTTCGATGCGCTTGCCGTCGAACGCCGAGGTGTCGTTGCGAAACAGCAGGATCAAGCGGTTGGCGTCGTCGGTCTTGTAAACCGATTTGGCTTTGCCGCGGTAGAGTTCTTCACGTTTTTCCATGATGGGCTCCGCTTGCTAAGTAGGTGGGCTAGGCGATGTGTCGCCAGTCGAGCCCTGAATCTTGATCGGCCAGTTGCAGCCAGTCCGGGTCGCACCCAAGGGTGTCGACAAAACATTGCCGGGCCAGCTGCGGCAGGTTGTTCTTGCTGCTCAGGTGGGCCAGGACCAGGTGTTGCAGGTCTTGCCAGCCCAACTCATACACCAGGTACGCCGCCTGGTGGTTGTTCAAATGTCCAAACTGCCCGCCGACCCGCCGCTTGAGAAAGGCCGGGTAGTGACCCCGCGCAAGCAGGTCACGGCAGTGGTTGGACTCGATCATCAATGCATCGAGGTCGCGGTAACCGTCCAGCACCTTGGCGCAGTAGGAACCCAGGTCGGTGAGCAGGCCGAAGCGCCGTTCACCGTCACTGAATACGTATTGCGTCGGTTCCTGGGCATCGTGGGCCACGGCAACTACATCGATGCTCAAGGCACCGACCTGCAATTGCTCGCCACCAGCCAGCAAACCCGCGGGTTCAATCGGTTTGCGCATCCCGCGCAAGGTACCGCGGCTCAGGTACACCGGAAGATTGTAGCGCCGAGACAGCAAACCCACGCCATGCACGTGGTCGGCATGTTCGTGGGTCACCAGAATCGCACTCAGCTGCGAGGGGTGAACCCCCAGGCGCAGCAGGCGCCGCTCGGTTTCCCGCAGGGAGAAACCACAATCCACCAGGACGTACGTGTCGTCGTGGGCTACAAGCGTGCCGTTCCCTTGGCTACCGCTGCCGAGAACGGCAAAACGCATCGGATCAGCCCAGGTTGTCCTGAATCACGCCCAACACTTTGCGCGCCACATCAGCCGGCGCCACAGTATTGATGTTTTTCTCGACGGTGACTTGCACGCTGTCGCCAACCTTGCTCAAACGAACCTGGTAACGCTCGGCGCGGGTCTCGATCTCTTCCTTGGTCGGCTTGCTGCCGAACAACTTGCTGAAGAAACCTGGCTCGTCGTCTTTCTTCTCGGCTTTTTCGGCCAGGTTGATGTAGTACAGGCCCAGGCTGCGGTTGATGTCTTCAACGCGCCATTCGCCGTGTTCCAGCGCGCGGCCGACACTCGACCAGGCACGGTCCAGGTCTTCACCCAGGTTGAGCACGACGTTGCCGCTGCCGTCTTCGCTGAGGCTGACTCGGCTTGGTGTGTCAAAGCTGCCGGCGGCGAGCAGGGAGACGGAACCGCCCTTCTCGGAGATACGGCTCATGCTGGCGAGCATTTCGTCGACCAGGGCAGCGTCCACGCCGGTGTTGACCGAGCGCGGGGTGAAGTCGACGTTGGCGGTGCTGCCGGCAGGACGCTCGGCGCTGACCACGTAGACTTCACTGGTGTTGCGTTGCACGCCTGGCTCGATACGCACGCGGATGCGGGCTTCGCTGTCATTGGCTACGCCGCCGGCTTGCAGGCGCTTGGCCATGGAGGCCGACAGTTCGCTGGTGTGCTGCCACGCGGTGGTGAATTCACCGGTCTGCGGGCGTTGCTCGTCAATGCGGAAACCGTTGTCCTGGAAGAACTGCACAGCCACCGGCCAGACTTCGGCAGGTGGGCGCTGGGCCATGACCCAACGGGTGTCGCCGCTCTTCTGCAGGCTGTAGTCGCTGGCATCGGCCACGGCCGACAGCGGCTGTGGACGCGGCACTTCGTATTCACCCTTGAAGGTGTCGTCGGCTACGTTGCGCGGGATCGGCAGCAACGGGTCAAGGCGCTTGGCGACATTGACGTCCGACGGCAATTTCATCGGGGCGGTTTGTTGGGCTTCCAGGTAATCGCTACCGCGGTCGCGGAAGTAGCCTTCCGGGCCCCAGATCCAACCGCAGCCACTGGTGCTGGAGATAATCAAGGCAAGTGCGGAAAGTCCGGCCAATCGCTTCATGCGTAGTGCTTCCTCAATTAAACCAGGACGCCGGACTGGCGCAGGGCCTGTCGCAGCGGTTCGTGACAGGCTTCGCTGAGCCAGGTGAGCGGCAGACGGATACCGTCCGGCATCAGGCCCATCTCATGCAGCGCCCATTTCACGGGGATAGGGTTGGATTCGATAAACAGGGTTTTGTTGAGCGGTGCCAATTGCTCGTGGATCGCCCGGGCCTTGACCGCATCACCGGCAATGGCAGCGGCACACAGCTCGCTCATGGCGCGCGGTGCGACGTTGGCAGTCACCGAGATGTTGCCTTTGCCGCCCAGCAGGATCAGTTCGACAGCAGTGGCGTCGTCACCGGAATACACCAGGAAGTCGCTGCTGACGCCGGCCAGGATGTCCTTGGCGCGTTGCAGGTCACCGGTGGCTTCCTTGATACCAATGATGTTCGGTACGGTGGACAGGCGGATCACGGTCTCGGCTTTCATGTCGCAAGCGGTGCGACCGGGTACGTTGTAGAGGATCTGCGGGATGTCGACCGCTTCGGCAATGGCGCGGAAGTGCAGGTACAGGCCTTCCTGGGTCGGCTTGTTGTAGTACGGCGTGACCAGCAGGCAGGCATCGGCGCCGGCTTTCTTGGCGTTGCGGGTCAATTCGATCGCTTCGCGGGTCGAATTGGCGCCCGTGCCGGCGATCACAGCGATACGCCCTGCAACGCGCTTGACCACGAACTCGATCACTTCGATGTGTTCTTCCACATCAAGTGTGGCCGATTCACCTGTGGTGCCGACCGCCACGATGGCGTTGGTGCCCTCTTGCAGGTGGAAGTCCACCAGTTTGCCCAGGCTGTCCCAGTCGAGATTACCTTGTGCATCCATGGGTGTGACCAGTGCCACCATACTGCCCGCAATCATGCAACCGCTCCTGCCGGAAAAAGAGAGCGGTAATGGTACTGGCGCCAAGATGCTTGTACAAGCGAAGTACCGTCTGAGGATGCGTTCTGGATCAACTTAGTTCGCAGCAACGCCATCATTGGGCCAAAGCGGGGTTTGATGAAGCTGATTACGTAATGAAAACGCCACCTCCTAGCCCTTGGCGATGGTTTTCGCTACCCTTCATCCTTTGATTGATACCGCTTTCATCGTATCGACCGCTCATCGCTTTAGGAAGGCTGCATGTCCACCCCCACAGTCCGCGAACAATTCCTTGTCATCAGTGCCCTTGGCGCCAACCCCATGGAGCTGACTAACGTCCTGTGCCGCGCCAGCCATGAAAACCGCTGCGCCGTCGTGACCTCCCGCCTGACCCGCCATGGCGAGTGCAGCGCGCTGGTCCTGCAGATTTCCGGAACCTGGGATGCCCTGGCCCGCCTCGAGACCGGCTTGCCGGGCTTGGCCAAGAAGCATGACTTCACGGTCAACGTGGTGCGCAGTGCGGCCCTGGAAAACCGTCCCCAGGCCCTGCCCTACGTTGCCTATGTCAGCTCGGCCTACCGCTCGGACATCGTCAACGAGCTGTGCCAGTTCTTTATCGACCACAACGTCGAGCTGGAAAACCTGACCTGCGACACCTATCAGGCCCCGCAGACCGGCGGCACCATGCTCAACGCCACCTTTACCGTGACCTTGCCGGCCGGCGTGCAGATCAGTTGGCTGCGCGACCAGTTCCTGGATTTCGCCGATGCCCTGAACCTCGACGCACTGATCGAGCCATGGCGCCCACAGAACCCAATGTAAGGAAGTTTTCATGGCTGTAGTCATCGACAAACCGGTAGCCGACTTCGAAGCCCAGGCAACCAGCGGGCAGACCTTCAGCCTCGCCGGGCTCAAGGGCAAGCAAGTGGTGATCTACTTCTACCCGAAAGACAGCACCCCGGGCTGCACCACCGAAGGCCAGGGCTTTCGTGACCAGCACGCAGCGTTCGAGGCCGCCAACACCGTGGTGTTTGGCGTGTCCCGGGACAGCGTGAAGTCCCACGAGAACTTCAAGGCCAAGCAGGCATTCCCCTTTGAGCTGATCAGCGACAAGGACGAAGCGGTTTGCCAGCTGTTTGATGTGATCAAGCTGAAGAAGCTGTATGGCAAGGAATACCTGGGCGTTGATCGCAGCACCTTCCTGATCGACAAGGATGGCGTGCTGCGCCAGGAATGGCGTGGTGTGAAAGTGCCCGGCCATGTAGACGCTGTATTAGCAGCGGCGCAAGCGCTGAACAAGGCTTGATTCACTTGCTGGCGTTGGAATAGCTGTCGCAGGCAAGACAGCTCCCACATGTGATCGTCGTTCGACATCACAACTCAGTCAATGTGGGAGCCGGGCTTGCCCGCGATGAGGTCTGCACCGGCATCACAACTATCAGAGTAATGGCGCTACAACAGGCTCCTGCCGCGGCCAGGCATCCAGCACCGCCTTGAACAGCGTCGCCAGGGGAATCGCAAAGAATACCCCCCAGAAGCCCCATAACCCGCCAAACAACAACACCGCACAGATGATCGCCACCGGATGCAGGTTCACCGCCTCGGAGAACAGCAATGGCACCAGCACGTTGCCATCCAGCACCTGGATAATGCCGTAGACCGCCATGAGGTAGATGAACTGATCACTCCAGCCCCACTGGAACAGCGCGATCAGCATCACCGGCACCGTCACCACCACCGCGCCAACATAGGGCACGACCACTGAAACGCCGACCAGCAAAGCCAGCAGGGCTGCATAGTTCAGCCCCAGTGCGACAAAGCCGATGTAGGTGACCCCACCGCAGATGAAGATCTCGATGACCTTGCCACGGATGTAGTTGGCAATCTGCCGGTTCATTTCCTCGGCGACCCGGGTAATCAGCGCCCGTTCACGCGGCAGGTAGCCACGCACCCAACGACCGATCATCTCGCGGTCCTTGAGGAAGAAAAACACAAGGATCGGCACCAACACCAGGTAGATCATGATGTTGACCAACAGCGGCAAGCTCGAAAGGGAAAAGGTCAGCGCCCACTGTCCGAACTTTCCGATTTCGCCGCGCGCCACTTCAATCGCCTGCAATACCTGCTCGTCCGACACCAGGTGCGGATAGCGCTCGGGCAACAGCAAGAGCAGCGACTGCCACTTGGCGAGCATGCCCGGCAGCTCGTTGAACAAGGTGATCAACTGATGCCACAGCAACGGCACCACGATCACGATAAACACCAGCAACAGGCCCATGAACAAGGCAAACACCAGGCCCACCGCTGCCCCGCCCGGCAAGCGCAGACGCTCCAGAATGGAGACCAGGCCTTGCATCAGGTACGCCAGCACCATCCCCGCCAGTACCGGCGCCAACATGCCGCCCAAGGTGAGCACGGCCGTAAAGGCGAGAAACAGCAGGACGGCCAGCACCACGGCTTCTTCGTCGGAGAAGTAGCGCTGAATCCAGTCACGTAACACTTTGAACATCAATAAACCTCAGGCGATAAGGACAGCACGTTCAAGCGATTCAGGCCTTGCGCAACCAGTAACGATAGACGCCCGCTTCGTCTTCTTCATGCAACAGGGTGTGGCCGGCCAGCTTGGCAAATGTACGGAAATCCCGCTGGGAACCCGCGTCTGTGGCGATCACCTTGAGCACGGCGCCGCTGGCCAGCCGATTGAGTTCCAGCTTGGCCTTGAGCAAGGGCAGCGGACAGTTAAGGCCACTGGCATCCAGTTCGGCATCGAAGGCTACAGCGTCGGTCATGGTTTTGCTCCGGGTGGGCGTCGGGGGCGCTTAGAATATCTGGTCCGAAGCTCAGTGTCCGGCTACAGTAAGCTCTTTGTCGAAAGGCTTTGTGCATGACTTTTTTGCGCCCTACCCTGCTGACGCTGGCTTGCCTGCTTGCCTCTCCAGGCTTCGCCGACGACCTGCCGTCACTTGGCGACGCCAGTTCTGCCATTGTCTCGCCAAAACAGGAATACGATTTGGGTCGGGCATGGCTCGCCTACCTGCGTGGCCAGGTCTCGCAACTCAACGACCCGCAACTCAAGGATTACGTCGAAACCAGCGTTTACAAACTGGTGGAGACCAGCCAGGTCAATGACCGGCGCCTGGAATTCATTCTGATCAACAGCCCGCAACTGAATGCCTTTGCCGCACCAGGCGGCATCGTCGGGGTCAACGGCGGCCTGTTTCTCAATGCCCAGACCGAAGGCGAATATGCCTCTGTACTGGCTCACGAACTGGCTCACTTGTCCCAACGCCACTTCGCCCGGGGCGTGGAAGCGCAGCAACGCATGCAAATCCCGATGATGGCTGCGCTGCTCGGCGGCATCATTGCCGCTGCCGCGGGTGCAGGCGATGCGGGCATTGCCGCGATTGCCGGCAGCCAGGCCGCCGCAATCCAGGAACAACGTCGCTTTTCCCGGCAAAACGAGCAAGAGGCTGACCGTATCGGCATCCTCAACCTGGAGAAGGCCGGCTACGACCCGCGCTCCATGCCGACCATGTTTGAGCGCTTGATGCGCCAATACCGCTTTGACGCCAAGCCGCCAGAATTCCTGCTGACTCACCCGGTCACCGAATCGCGGATCGCAGACACCCGCAACCGCGCGGAGCAAGCCAAGCCGGGCGGTATTGAGGACAGCCTGCGCTACCAACTGATCCGCGCTCGTGTGCAGTTGTATTACGAAGACACTCCGGGCCTGGCAGCCAAACGCTTCCAGGCTCAGCTGGATGAAAACCCGAAAAACGATGTGGCGCGTTATGGCCTCGCCATCGCCCAGATCAAAGGTGCGCAATTCAACCTGGCCCGGGAAAACCTGAAGCCGCTGCTGGCCAAGGCGCCCAACGACATCACCTACAACCTGGCGCAGATCGAGTTGGACATGAGCAACAATCGCCTGCCGGATGCCCAGCAGCGTACGGACCGGATGTTGACGCAATATCCAGGCAACTACCCGCTGAATCAGGTTCGGGTGGATCTGCTGCTCAAGCAAAGCCGCACCGCTGACGCGGAAAAAGCCCTCGAAGGCCTGCTTAAATCACGCACCGACGATCCGGACGTCTGGTATCAGGTCGCGGAAACCCGGGGTTTGTCGGGCAATATCATCGGCCTGCATCAGGCCCGCGCCGAGTACTTCGCGCTGGTAGGGGACTTCAAGCAGGCCATTCAACAACTGGACTTCGCCAAGCGTCGCGCCGGCAGCAACTTCCCGCTTTCGTCACGTATCGATGCACGCCAACGTGAACTGATCGATCAGGAACGCATGATCAAAGACATGATGGGCTAAACCTTACAGCCACAAAAAAGCCCCGCTCTCGTGCATCAAGAGCGGGGCTTTTTATTGGACTAGCGGATTACTCGGCCAGTTTGAAGGTAATGAAGCTGGCGCGACCCTGACGCAGGACACGCATCGACACCGAGCGGTTCTTCGGCAGCGCCTTGGCGATGTCGGTGAACTCTTTGGTGGAGTTGATAGCCTGGTTGTTCAGGTGAGTAATGACATCACCCGGCTGCAGGCCGATCAGGGAGGCAGGACCGTCCTGGACTTCCTTGATCACTACGCCACTCTTGAGGTCGAAGCTTTTCTTCTGCTCATCGGTCAACTCGACCACGGCGATGCCCAGGCGGTTGCTGCTGCGCTCTGCACCCGGCTTGCTGTTACCCAGCGCATCAAGCGCCGCGCCTTCTTCCGGGATCGCACCTACGGTCAGCTCAACGTTCTGGCGCTTGCCGTCGCGAATCACTTCCAGCTTGGCCTTGCTGTCGGCCTTGAGCGCGCCCACCAGGTGCGGCAAGTCTGCAGACATGACGATCGGCTGGCCGTTCATGCTCAGAATCACGTCACCGACTTGCAAGCCGCCTTTGGCAGCCGGGCCATCGTCCTGAATCTGCGCGACCAGGGCACCGGCCGGCTTGTCGAGACCGAAGGATTCAGCCAGGTCCTTGTTCACTTCCTGGATCACCACACCCAGCCAGCCGCGGCTGACTTTGCCACCGGTTTTCAGCTGGTTGGAAACGTCCATGGCCACGTCGATTGGGATCGCAAAGGACACGCCCATGAAACCACCGGAACGGGTGTAGATCTGCGAGTTGATGCCGACCACTTCGCCCGCCAGGTTGAACAGTGGGCCACCGGAGTTACCCGGGTTGATCGGCACGTCGGTCTGGATGAACGGTACGTAGTTTTCGTTTGGCAGGCTGCGACCGATGGCGCTGACGATGCCTTGGGTCACGGTATGGTCAAAACCAAACGGCGAACCGATCGCAACTACCCATTGCCCGGCTTTCAGGTCCTGGGATTTGCCCAGCTTGAGCACCGGCAGGTCCTTGCCTTCGATTTTCAGCAGGGCCACGTCGGAACGTGGGTCGGTGCCCACCAGCTTGGCTTTCAGCTCGCTGCGGTCAGCCAGGCGCACGAGAATCTCGTCAGCGTCGGCAATCACGTGGTTGTTGGTCAGGATGTAGCCGTCAGGCGAGATGATGAAACCCGAACCCAGGGACTGGGCCTCGCGCTGGCCACCACCACCGCCGCGCGGCGTACGCGGCTGGGGCATGCCACGCTCGAAGAACTCCCGCAGCATCGGCGGCAGGCCTTCCAGGTCGGGCATCTGCTGGTTGGAAACTTTGCGATCCGGCAGCTTCTGCGTAGTACTGATGTTCACCACGGCAGGCGACGCCTGCTCCACCAATTGGGTGAAGTCAGGCAGCTCGGCCGCTTGCGCGGTAACGGCCTGACCCAGCACCAGCACCGTGGCGACTATGGATAGGTAAGACTTCAAACGTGGTATCGACATACAGCTCCCGTTACGACGAGCAGGGTTGAGCGACAGGGTTCAATAAACGCCGAAAAAACTGCGACCGACATTTTTGTTCCGCGAACAAAACAAGGCCAGGGCCGGCAGGCACTGACCTATAAAAAACATAGGGGATTTTAGCAAGTGAAAAAAATGATCCAGACATTTCATGCTCTCGACAGAGGCAGGCATCGACTTTCTCCTGCGCAACATTGAAATATCAGGATGAACATAGGATTAACAACTCACGGCTTGGCGGGCGTGGTGCCGCTGCGTACAGACAGCGCAATCCGTTCGGCGGTGCCAATCGGGATTTCACCGACGACAGTCACCATCACCTCGCCTTCCAGGGTATTGAGACGCCGTGATACAGCGACGGTCGGGCCCAGCTGGGTTCGAGTCTCGGTCACGGTCGCACCGTTGAGCGGCTCCAAAAACACGGAGAAACGTGCCAGGCCATCGTCATACATCAAACTGCTGACGATTACCTTGGTATGGGAATCTTTATGGGCGCTGCTGTTGACCAACTGGAAGCCTGGCGGCAGCCAATCGAGGCGCCAATCCTGAGGAACTTCGACCTCCGGGGCCTTGGCGCTGGTTACAGCCACAGGCGTACATTCGCCACTGGACTGCAGGTCACGATCATCAGGCACCGACGCATTGAGCTGGGTGAACTGGAATCGCTCCAGCAACTGGCCCTGGTCGTTAAGCAATAACGACTTCAGTGGCAGCGCGGTTTCGCGGTCCAGGTGCAGCTCAAAGCCATAACGGTATTGATCCCGGGGAGTCACAGAGACAATCACCGCATTTCGACCCGCCACGCGCGATTTGCCGATAACGGCAAGCTCGTAGAAAGCTTTGAGTTTTTGCGGATCAAGGGTGCGTGAAGGAGAATCGGGGGAGCCCCCAAGCCCGGCAACCAGTGTGCCACTCACGCATTGGGTACGGCCATCGACGCGCAGGACTTCCTGGGCAGAACCATCGAGCTGCAAAAGCCGCTCACGGACCTGACCGTTCTGGACGCGATGCCAGATGTCGTGGGTAGAAAAACTACCGTTACGCTCGTAGATGAAGGTGCCCTGAAAGCTTTGTTGCTGCTCCGCCCGCCCAAGACGCGTAAGCCAGTCTTGGGCTTCGTCGGCATGGGCGGGGACTGCAAACCAGCCACTGAGCAACAACGCAAGGAGCGGTATGGCGCGCATAAAGCTCCTTGGCGGTCTAGCGGTTTTCCAGGCTTGCAGCGCGAGCGTATGGCAGAGCGCTTTCAGTGCCCTTCAAGGCCGATTCCTGTGCGTGTTGGCGCAGGTAGCCTGGAAGACGCTGGTCCTGCCAGCCGGATTGCCCTTGAAGTACACCGTTGGCCATAGGCCCGGTGGCATCGGAGCTTTCCTTGTAGCCGGCCAGTACGGCTGGACCCTTGACCTGCGGACCGGCCATGACCGGTTGCTGGGTTTGTTGGGCCAGTTCGGCACCGGCGATTTCGTCCTGGTTGTACAGGCGAACACCTGCCAACACAGCAACGGTCACCGAAGCAGCGACTGCCAAACGACCCAGGCTACGCCAAGGACCGCGAGCAGCTTTTGCCGGAACGGCTTCATCAGCCAGCGCAGCAGAAACGGCCGCAGCAATATCCAGACGAGGGATTAGAAGATCCTTGTGCATCACCGCCCGAGCGACTTGGTAACGAGACCAGGTATCACGGGTTTCGGCGTCATCAAATGCGTTTAGCACTCGACGAAGTTCCAGTTCATCCGCTTCGTTATCCATCACTGCGGACAGCGATTCCTGCAGGGCATCACGACTCATGGCGGTTCCTCTCTTGGCTGTCGCCGCTGTCTCAGTTTTCCTGCAACAACGGCTGCAGGGCTTTATCGATGGCTTCCCGAGCCCGGAAAATCCGGGAACGTACGGTACCCACCGGACATTGCATGACGGCCGCAATGTCCTCGTAACTCAGACCATCGAATTCACGTAAAGTTAACGCCGTACGTAAATCTTCTGGTAGTTGCTGAATTGTTCGATGGACGGTTCCCTCGATCTCGTCGCGCAGCAATGCACGCTCCGGCGACTCGAGATCCTTGAGGCCGTGATCACCATCATAAAATTCAGCATCTTCCGAACTAACATCACTATCCGGTGGGCGGCGACCGCGAGAAACCAGATAGTTCTTCGCCGTGTTGATGGCGATGCGGTAAAGCCACGTGTAAAACGCACTATCACCGCGAAAATTACCGAGTGCACGGTAAGCCTTGATAAAGGCTTCCTGTGCAACGTCCTGCGCTTCATGGGTGTCGTGCACAAACCGCACGATCAACCCGAGAATTTTGTGCTGGTATTTCAGCACTAGCAGATCAAATGCCCGCTTGTCGCCGCGTTGAACGCGCTCGACCAGCTGCTGATCCTCTTCCTGGGTTAGCATGAACACTCCTCGTTGTACTTGAAGGAGGCTTGCATAACTAATCGATCAGGCTTGCAAACATAGACTCGGACTTTTCGCAAAAGTTCTCCCCCTCCAAGCAAGTTTCCGGTGCGCACTGATTTGGCACACACGAAAAACGCAGCGCGGGCGATGCCGGCTGCGCGAATAATCTGTCGCCAGTTTCCTGACGCGCCTGACAGAGACGCCGATCAGTAAATCCAGCGTGTTCCCAGCTTTCGGGCATCCTGCTATTGAGTCGGGGCTTATGCAAAAAGTTCCCATCCCAATAGCTGTCGTCCTCATGAAAGCCGTGCAGTTCGTTGACCGTAGTCTCACAATGCCACGAATGCCCGGCTATTGTGCCGCTCCCCCCCTCTATATACTAGTGGGCCGTGTGACCCTTTGATTCGCCGATCCAGGCGTCCTGTTTGCGCCCCCTTCGGATCGCTTTTTGCGGAATCCTTCAAATGAGCCAACAGTTTCAACACGATGTCCTGGTGATTGGCAGCGGCGCCGCAGGCTTGAGCCTTGCGCTGACTCTGCCGAGCAATCTGCGCATAGCCGTACTGAGCAAGGGCGACCTGGCCAATGGCTCGACATTCTGGGCCCAGGGCGGTGTCGCCGCGGTACTGGATGACACCGACACCGTACAATCCCACGTCGAAGACACCCTGAATGCGGGCGGCGGCCTGTGCAACGAAGAGGCAGTGCGCTTCACTGTAGAGCACAGCCGCGAAGCCATCCAATGGTTGATCGACCAGGGCGTGCCGTTCACCCGCGATGAACATTCCGGTACCGACGACGGCGGCTTCGAGTTCCACCTGACCCGCGAAGGCGGCCATAGCCATCGGCGCATCATCCATGCCGCCGACGCCACCGGCGCCGCGATTTTCAAGACCTTGCTCGACCAGGCCCGGCAGCGCCCGAACATTGAACTGCTGGAACAACGGGTCGCCGTCGACCTGATCACCGAAAAACGCCTGGGCCTGTCGGGCGAACGCTGCCTCGGCGCCTACGTACTCAACCGCGCCAGTGGTGAAGTCGACACCTACGGCGCGCGCTTCACGATTCTCGCCTCGGGCGGCGCGGCGAAGGTCTACCTCTATACCAGCAACCCCGACGGCGCCTGCGGTGATGGTATCGCCATGGCCTGGCGTTCGGGCTGCCGGGTGGCGAACCTGGAGTTCAATCAGTTCCACCCCACGTGCCTTTATCACCCGCAAGCCAAGAGTTTCCTGATCACCGAGGCCCTGCGCGGCGAAGGTGCACACCTGAAGCTGCCAAACGGCGAACGCTTCATGCAGCGCTTCGACCCGAGGGCCGAACTGGCCCCGCGAGACATCGTCGCCCGGGCCATCGACCATGAAATGAAGCGCCTGGGCATCGACTGCGTCTACCTGGACATCAGCCACAAGCCCGAAGCCTTCATCAAGACCCACTTCCCGACGGTCTACGAGCGCTGCCTGGCGTTCAACATCGACATCACCAAAGGCCCGATCCCGGTCGTACCGGCGGCGCACTACACCTGCGGCGGCGTGATGGTCGACCAGCACGGCCGCACCGATGTGCCAGGCCTGTACGCCATCGGCGAAACCAGCTTCACCGGCCTGCACGGTGCCAACCGCATGGCCAGCAACTCGCTGCTGGAATGCTTCGTGTACGCCCGCTCCGCCGCCGCCGACATCCTGGAACAATTGCCGCGCATCCCGGTGCCGGCCGCCCTGCCCCGCTGGGACGCCAGCCAGGTGACCGACTCGGACGAAGACGTGATCATCGCCCACAACTGGGACGAGCTGCGGCGCTTCATGTGGGACTACGTGGGAATCGTGCGCACCAACAAGCGCCTGGCACGGGCGCAGCACCGGGTTCGACTGCTGCTGGATGAGATCGACGAGTTCTACAGTAACTATAAAGTCAGCCGCGACCTGATCGAGTTGCGTAACCTGGCCCAGGTGGCGGAACTGATGATTCGCTCGGCCATGGAGCGCAAAGAGAGCCGGGGCCTGCATTACACCCTCGACTACCCGCAAATGCTGCCCGAGGCGCGCGACACTATCCTGGTGCCAACCACCTACGGCGGCTGAACTTCAAGCGCACCCGCAGGCGCCGATGCACATCGGTGGCCTGCGAATCCCGCGGCACACAGATCGAACGCACGCGCCAGTCACCCTGCACCCGAAAGCGCAGCACCACGATCAACGGCAACGCCAGGCTGTCGGGGCGCAATTGCACGCTGTGCCAGCCACGCGCGGCGCTCCACAACTGCCAGCCGTCCTCATCGCGGCGCAGGCCACGGATCGACGAACGGTGAGTCAGCAGGATATGACGCGGCAGCACCCAACCGGCATGGGCCAGGCACAACAAGGCGCCGAACACGGCGAACCACGGGGGCACATCGAGAAACCACAAAGCACCCAGCGCGAACGCCTGGGCGAAAAGATAAGCCGCCAGCAACTGCCCGGAGGCGTGCCAGCGGCATTCGAACGTATTACTTGGGCTGGACACGATCCAGAATCATCCGAACCATGCGTTGCAGCTCCGGGTCTTCCGATTCGGCACGTTCCATGAACCAGCCGAACATGTCCTGATCTTCGCATTCCAGCAGCTTGCGGTAGCAGTCGCGGTCGACGTCGTTGAGGTGCGGATAGACCTCCCTGACGAACGGTACCAGCAACACATCCAGCTCAAGCATGCCGCGGCGGCTGTGCCAGTAGAGGCGATTGAGTTCTACATCTTCGACCATGGAGCGCTCCTCAAATAGAGCGCAAGTATACAGGCCGAAGCTGCCTGGAACAGTCGGCTTTGGTCGGCCATACCGAAACTATCCATTTGCCGGGCGCCCCTCTATGATGCACCCATGACTTTTTAACCTGCGATGACCCATGGCTGACTCTGCTTTCTTCTGCCCCCTGTCCCACGAAGGCGTTCTCGCCGTCCGCGGTTCCGACGCTGCCAAGTTCCTCCAGGGACAACTGACCTGCAACCTCAACTACCTGAGTGACACCCAGGCCAGCCTCGGCGCGCGCTGCACCCAAAAAGGGCGCATGCAGTCGAGCTTCCGCATCCTGCTGCAAGGCGATGGCGTGCTGCTGGCCATGGCCTCCGAGTTGCTGGAGCCGCAACTGGCGGACTTGAAGAAGTACGCGGTGTTCTCC
Organism: Pseudomonas sp. 1912-s; assembly: GCF_029269205.1. Lineage (NCBI taxonomy): Bacteria > Pseudomonadati > Pseudomonadota > Gammaproteobacteria > Pseudomonadales > Pseudomonadaceae > Pseudomonas > Pseudomonas sp. 1912-s. The sequence continues at coordinate 212,710 of NZ_JARIXR010000008.1, forward strand.
AAATCCAAACTCACCGACGAAAGTGCCGCCTGGGTACGCTTCGGGGTGTCGGATGCTGATCCACTATTGGCCAGCCTGGGCCTTGAGCTGCCCGCCGAGACCGACAGCGTGGCACGCAGCGACGAGTTGATCGCGATTCGCGTATCCCCGGGCCGCGCCGAACTCTGGGCCCCTGCCGCCCAGGCCGACACCCTGCGCAGCCAACTCGCCGCGCAATTGAACGAAGGTGAACTGAATCAATGGCTGCTGGGCCAGATCCGTGCCGGTATCGGCCAGGTCATGCCCCAGACCCGCGAACTGTTCATTCCGCAGATGCTCAACCTGCAAGCCGTCGGCGGCGTCAGCTTCAAGAAAGGCTGCTACACCGGCCAGGAAATCGTCGCGCGCATGCAGTACCTGGGCAAACTCAAGCGTCGCCTGTATCGCCTGAGCCTGAATGCCAGTGAATTGCCAGAGCCTGGCACCCCCCTGTTTTCCCCGTCGCACAACAGCGCCATCGGCGAGGTGGTGATTGCCGCCCGGGCCGGTGAGTCGATTGAACTTCTAGCGGTGCTGCAAGCCGAAGCAGCAGAGAGTGGCGATGTGCATGTGGGTACGCTGGAAGGCCCGGGCCTTCAGCTGCTCGACCTGCCTTACCAGCTGGACCGTGATCGCGAGATCCAGCGCTGATCGTCGTACCTTTTTGCAACACCCTAGAGATCATGAATGAACAAGCTGGCGGAAAGAGTCCAACAGGCTTTGGTTGTGGCCATCGATAATGATGACCTGGTCCTGCCAACGCTACCGGAAGTGGCCCTGAAGATTCGTCAGGCCGCCGAAGACCCGGACATCAGCATCAGCCATCTGAGCAAAGTGATCGGCCGCGACACCGCCCTGTCGGCGCGGCTGATCAAAGTGGTCAACAGCCCGCTGCTGCGCGCCACCCAGGAAGTCACCGACCTGCACACCGCCATCACCCGGCTGGGCACCAACTACAGCAGCAACCTGGCGATCGGCCTGGTGATGGAGCAGATCTTCCACGCCCGCTCCGAAGTGGTCGAACAGAAAATGCGCGATGTGTGGCGGCGCAGCCTGGAAGTGGCCGGCGTCAGCTATGCGCTGTGCCGCAACCACAGCCAGTTGAAGCCTGATCAGGCAGCCTTGGGTGGGCTGGTGCATCAGATTGGCGTATTGCCGATCCTGACCTACGCCGAAGATCACTATGAACTGCTGTCCGATCCGGTCAGCCTCAACCACGTGATTGAAAGCATTCACCCATTGCTGGGCGACAAGCTGTTGCGACGCTGGGACTTCCCGGAAATGCTGGTTAACCTGCCGGCACAGTACATGGACCTGGAGCGCGACTCCGAGCGCCTGGACTATATCGACCTGGTGCAGGTCGCCGTGCTGTATTGCCACCGCAACACCGACCATCCGCTGGCCAGCGTGCCGGTGTCGACACTGCCGGCGATCCAGAAACTGCGGATCGACCCCTACAACGACACCTTGCGTGCCGAGCTGGACGAAGCGCGGTCGATGTTTTACTGATCAACCCGCGATAAAACTGACCCGCACCTTCAACCCCGCCAACTCACCGTCATGCAAGCTGATCTGCGCCAGGTGCGCCCGGCAGATCTCGCCGACAATCGCCAACCCCAAGCCTGAACCCAGGCCCTGCTGGCTGCGCCGATAGAAACGCTCGAACACTCGGTCCCGCTCATCCAGCGGGATGCCCGGGCCATCGTCTTCCACTTCCAGTACCGCCGGCGCCGTGACCCGCAAAATAACGTTGCCGCCCGGCGGCGTGTGGGCCAGGGCGTTGTCCACCAGATTGCTCAGCAATTCGTTCAACAACGTTGGCTCGCCCCGCAACCACACCGGCTCGTCCGCCTCCAGCGCCAGGGCCACGCCCCGCGCATGGGCCAGCGGCGCCATGGCCATGCCCAGCTCGCGAGCCAACTGGCTCAAGTCCAACAGTTGCGCACCGCCTTCGGCAATCGCCCGGGCGCCGTTTTCGATACGGGCCAACGAGAGCAATTGATTGGCCAGGTGCGTCAGGCGATCCGTGCCCTGGGCGGCGGTTTCCAGGGTGGTGCGCCAGGTGGCCGGGTCTTCGGCGCGCAGTCCCAGTTCCAAACGAGCCTTGAGCGCTGCCAACGGTGTGCGCAGTTCATGGGCGGCATCGGCAATAAACTGGGCCTGGCGCTCGAACTGCCCGCGCAGGCGTTCGGTGAAGTGGTTGAGCGCCCGCACCAGAGGGCCCAACTCATGCTGCACTTCCACCAGCGGCAACGGCCGCAGGTCATCCGGCTGACGCTCTTCCACGGCCGTACGCAAGCGCTCCAATGGCCGCAGTGCCGCGCTCACCGCGAAAAACACCAACAACAATGCACCGACGGCCAGCATGCCCAGACGCAGCAAGGTATCGGCCATCAGGCTGCGGGCCATGGCGACTCGTGCCTCGTCGGTTTCGGCCACGCGGATTTCCGCCATGCCGTTCATGTTCGGCTCGGACACCGCCTTGAGCAGGCTAACCACCCGCACGTTCTGGCCCTGATACTTAGCGTTGTAAAAGCGTGCCAGCGCCGGATAGTCATCGGTGCGCGGCGTACCCGGCGGCGGGCCGGGCAGGTTTTCGTAGCCGGAAATCAGCTTCTGGTGAATATCGTTGACCTGGTAGTAAATCCGCCCGGCGCTGTCATAGGCGAACGTATCCAGGGCGACGTAGGGCACATCGGCGCTCAAGGTGCCGTCGCGATGAGACAGGCCCGCAGCAATGGTCCGCGCCGAGGCCAGCAGCGTTCGGTCGTAAGCCGTGTCTGCCGCCTCGCGCCCATTCCAATAAGCGCTCAAGCCACTGGCGATCATCAACACCACCAGCAGCAGCGCCAGGTTCCACAGCAGGCGCCAGCGCAGGCTGCTGGGCTTATGCATCGCGGGCTTCCAGCAGGTACCCCAAGCCACGGAACGTGACGATGGCCACAGGCTGGCCATCGAGTTTCTTGCGCAGGCGGTGCACGTAGATTTCGATGGCGTCGGGGCTGGCCTCTTCATCCAGGCCGAACACTTGGGAGGCCAACTGCTCCTTGCTCATCACCCGGCCGGGACGTGCGATCAGCGCCTCAAGCACCGCCTGCTCGCGGGAGGTCAACGTCAGCAGCTCACCGCCCAGGGTGAAGCGCCGTGTGTCCAGATCGTAAATCAACACGCCACAGGCCTGCTGCCGCTCTCCGCCCAGCACGCTACGGCGCAGCAGGGCCTTGACCCGTGCTTCCAGCTCAGTCAGTTCAAACGGCTTGGCCAGGTAGTCATCCGCGCCGAGGTTGAGGCCATGCACGCGGTCTTTCACATCGCTGCGGGCGGTCAACATCAACACAGGCAGATTTTTCCCACGGGCCCGCAAGCGTGCCAGCACCTCGAAACCGTCCATGCGCGGCAGGCCCACATCAAGGATCGCCACCGCGTATTCCTCGCTGCTCAGGGCCAGGTCCGCCGCCACGCCATCGTGCAGCACATCGACGGTCAAACCCGTGCTCTTGAGCGCCTGGGCGACACTTTCGGCAAGCTGCAAATGGTCTTCGACCAGAAGGACACGCATGGGTTTTTACCTCGTTCGGGAGTGCTCGGCGCCACACTTTGCCGGGGAGTTTACAGGCGCCGCCTGCGCTGTGAAGCCCGAAAACATTGAAAGGCGACTGAAAGGTTAGTGAAAGCTTCGCCCTTTAGCATCCAGCCACGGTGGGTTTCGCCTGCCGAGCTATTTCACCCATAGCGCCCGAAAAACGCCTCGAAGCGTTTTCGCCAAAATAAGAACAATAACGGAGTACACCCACGATGCTGCGCACACAGCCGCCTGCTCGTTCTTCTCGTATCACCCAGACCGCCCTCGCCAGTGCCGCCGCCCTTGCCGGTTTTTCGCCTGCAGGCCAAGCCGCCTTTTTCGAGGACAGCACCGCCACTCTCGAAACCCGCAACATGTACTTCAACCGCGACTTTCGCGACGGTACCAGTGCACAACAATCCAAACGCGACGAGTGGGCCCAGGGCTTTATGCTCAACCTGCAGTCGGGCTACACCGACGGCACCGTCGGCTTTGGCGTGGATGCGCTGGGCATGCTGGGGGTCAAGCTCGACTCCAGCCCCGACCGCACCGGCACCGGCCTGCTGCCGACCCACGATGACGGCCGGGCCGCCAACGAATATTCCAAACTCGGCCTGACCGGCAAAGTGAAAATCTCCGCCACAGAACTGAAAATCGGCGCGCTGATCCCCGAGCTGCCGATCCTCAAGCCCAACGACGGGCGCATCCTGCCGCAGACGTTTGAAGGCGGCCTGTTGAGTTCCAAGGAATTCAAGAACCTGGTGTTCACCGGCGGGCGCCTGAACAAGGCCAAGGACCGCGACGACACCAACTACGAAGACATCGGCCTCAACAACAAGAACAGCCGCTTCCTGAGCGGCGCCACCGGCAAGCATTTCGACTTCGGTGGCGTGGACTACAAGTTCGCCGACAAGATCACCGGCAGCTACCACTTCGCCCAACTCGACGACGTGTACCGCCAGCACTTCCTCGGCCTCGTGGCGTCCCGCCCGATGGGCCCCGGCACCTTCGGCGCCGACCTGCGCCTGGCCGTCAGTGACGACACCGGCGCGGCTCGCGGCGGCAAGATCGACAACACGTCCCTCAACGGCCTCTTCAGCTATGCGCTCAATGGCCATAAGCTCAGCGCCGGCTACCAGCACATGTCGGGCGACAGCGCCTTTCCCTACGTGGATGGCAGCGACCCGTACCTGGTCAACTTCGTGCAGATCAACGACTTTGCCGGCGCCGAAGAGCGTTCCTGGCAGGCGCGCTACGACTACGACTTCGCCAAGCTGGGGATCCCCGGCCTGAGCTTCATGAGCCGTTACCTGTCGGGTGACAACATCAAGCTCAAGAACGGCGAGACCGGCAAGGAGTGGGAACGCAACAGCGAGATCCGCTACGTGGTGCAAAGCGGCACCTTCAAGGATGTGGCCGTGCGCCTGCGTAATGCCACCTACCGCTCCAACTATTCGGCCCGTGATGCGGATGAAGTGCGCCTGCTGGTGAGCTACAGCGTCGCACTGTGGTAACAGCAACCTCATAACAACAATGATGGAGATGAACATGACCCTTTCACTGCGTAAATTTGCCCTGACGGCCAGCTGCATGCTGTTCGCCAGCCAATTGATGGCCGCCGAACCCAAGCGCCCGGAATGCATCGCCCCGGCGTCCCCGGGCGGTGGTTTTGACCTGACCTGCAAACTGGCGCAAAGCGCGCTGGTCAACGAGAAGCTGCTGAGCAAGCCGATGCGCGTGACCTACATGCCCGGCGGCGTGGGCGCAGTGGCTTACAACGCCGTCGTGGCCCAGCGCCCGGCAGATGCCGGCACGCTGGTGGCGTGGTCCAGCGGTTCGCTGTTGAACCTGGCCCAGGGCAAATTTGGCCGCTTCGATGAAAGCGCCGTGCGCTGGCTCGCGGCCGTCGGCACCAGCTACGGTGCCATCGCGGTGAAAAGCGATTCGCCCTACAAAAACCTCGACGATCTGGTCAAGGCCCTGAAGAAAGATCCCGGCAGCGTGGTGATCGGCTCCGGCGGCACCGTCGGCAGCCAGGACTGGATGCAAACCGCCCTGATCGCCAAGGCCGCCGGGATCAACCCGCGCGACCTGCGTTACGTAGCGCTGGAAGGCGGCGGTGAAATCGCCACCGCCCTGCTCGGCGGGCACATCCAGGTGGGCAGTACCGACATCTCCGACTCCATGCCGCACATCCTCAGCGGCGACATGCGCCTGCTGGCGGTGTTCTCCGACGAGCGCCTGGACGAGCCGGAAATGAAGAACATTCCGACCGCCAAGGAACAAGGCTACGACATCGTCTGGCCGGTGGTGCGTGGCTTCTACCTCGGGCCAAAAGTCAGCGACGAAGACTACGCCTGGTGGAAAGACGCCTTCGACAAACTGCTGGCCTCCGACGAGTTCGCCAAGCTGCGTGACCAGCGCGAGCTGTTCCCGTTCGCCATGACCGGCCCGGAGCTGGACACCTACGTGAAGAAACAGGTGGCTGACTACAAAGTGCTGGCCAAAGAGTTCGGCCTGATCCAGTAATCGCCCCTTGTTCGCGCGGCCACGCCCCTGCGCATCGGGGGTGTGGCCCAGGAGTTTTGCATGCTCTTACAACGCATTTTCGCCGCGTTCATGTTGCTGGTCTGCGCCGGCCTGGCGCTGATGGCCTGGCCGTATCAGGCATCGTTTTCCTACGAGCCGGTAGGACCTCGCGCCTACCCGCTGCTGATGCTCGGGCTGATGAGCCTGGGCCTGATCTACATGCTGTTTCGCCCGCAGCCCACCAAGCACACCGAGGAAGAACCGGCGCTGGACCGCGAAACCCTGGTCAAGATCGCGGTCTGCGTCACGCTACTGGTGATTTTCGCCGGCACGTTCGAACCCCTGGGTTTCATCCTCAGCAGCATGCTGATCGGCATTCCCATGGCGCGCCTGTATGGCGGCCGCTGGTTGCCCAGCGTGGTGATCGTGACCTTGATGAGCATCGGTCTTTATCTGTTGTTCGATAAGGCCATGGATGTACCGCTGCCGCTCGGCCTGCTTGAAGTTCTGGAGAACTGATATGGATACGTTCAGCTATTTGGGCCAGGGCTTCGGCGTTGCACTGACCCCTTACAACCTGATCACCGCGCTGTGCGGCACCTTGATCGGCACCGTGGTCGGCCTGTTGCCGGGCCTGGGCCCGATCAACGGCGTGGCGCTGTTGATCCCCATCGCGTTCGCCCTCGGGCTGCCGCCTGAGTCGGCGCTGATCCTGCTGGCCGCCGTGTACCTGGGCTGTGAATACGGCGGGCGTATCAGCTCGATCCTGCTGAACATCCCGGGTGAAGCCTCCACCGTGATGACCACCCTCGACGGTTACCCGATGGCCCGTAAAGGCCTGGCGGGCGTGGCATTGTCGCTGTCGGCGTGGAGTTCGTTCATCGGCGCGTTTATCGCCACCTGCGGCATGGTGCTGTTCGCCCCGCTGCTGGCCAAGTGGGCGATTGCCTTCGGCCCCGCGGAATATTTCGTACTGATGGTGTTCGCCATCGTCTGCCTGGGCGGCATGGCGGGTGATAAACCGCTGAAGACCTTTGTCGCCGCGTTGATCGGTCTGTTTCTGTCAGCGGTGGGTATCGATGCCAACAGCGGCGTGTACCGTTTCACCGGCGATAACATCCACCTGACCGACGGCATTCAATTCGTGGTGTTGGTGTTGGGCCTGTTCTCCATCAGCGAGATCCTGTTGCTGCTGGAAAAAACCCACCGTGGCCAGGAAGCGGTAAAAGCCACCGGACGGATGATGTTCAACCTGAAGGAAGCTTCTGCGGTGTTCGTCGTGAATATTCGCTGCGGCCTGCTGGGTTTCATCATGGGTGTACTGCCGGGCGCGGGTGCAACACTGGCTTCCGCCGTGGCCTACATGACCGAGAAACGCCTGGCCGGTGCCAGCGGTAAATTCGGCCAGGGCGACATGCGCGGCCTGGCCGCTCCGGAAACCGCGATTGGCGCTTCCGCCTGCGGCGCCCTGGTGCCGATGCTGACCCTCGGCGTACCGGGTTCGGGCACCACGGCAGTGATGATCGGCGCCCTGTCGCTGTACAACATCACCCCTGGCCCGCTGCTGTTCCAACAGCAACCGGACATCGTCTGGGGCCTGATCGCCTCGTTGTTTATCGCCAACATCATGCTGGTGATCCTCAACATCCCGATGATCCGCATCTTCACCCGCATCCTCGCCGTGCCGAACTGGGCGCTGGTGCCGGTGATTGCCATCATCACCGCGATCGGTGTGTACGCGGTGCACGCCACCACCTTCGACCTGTTCCTGATGGTGGGCATCGGCATCTTCGGCTACATCCTGCGCAAGCTCGACTTCCCGCTGTCGCCGGTCCTGCTGGGCTTTATCCTGGGCGGCTTGATGGAGCAGAACCTGCGTCGTGCGCTGTCGATTTCCAACGGCGAATTGCAGATCCTCTGGTCCAGCCCGATCACCTTCGGTGTGTGGGTACTGACTGCCTTGATGTTGTTGTTCCCGCTGCTGCGTATCTGGCGCAAGCGTTCCCTGCAGCGTCGTGCCGTGGCCGATGTCTGAGGCCACGTTTAGAAACTGGTGGGCAACACCGCTGGTCGGTCTGCTGGGCGGGTACCTCGCCAGCCAGATCGGCTGGCCACTGCCGTATATGGTCGGCTCGTTGCTGGCGATCATCCTCGTGCGCTGCCTCACACCCTGGCAACTCGCAGAAATTCCCGGCGGCCGCAAATGCGGCCAATGGGTGGTGGGCATCGGTATCGGCCTGCACTTCACCCCGGTGGTGATGGAGCAGGTGATGAGCCACTTCGGCCTGATCTTCTTCGGCGCGCTGGTCACCAGTCTCTCCAGCATTGTGGGGGTGTGGTTGATGCGCCGCAGCGGTGAAGACCGCGCCACGGCGTTTTTCTCCAGCATGCCGGGCGGCTCGGGGGAGATGGTCAACCTCGGCGCACGCAATGGCGCGGTGCTCAGCCGTGTCGCGGCGGGGCAGAGTTTGCGGGTATTGGTGGTGGTGCTGTGTGTGCCGGCGGCGTTCAAGTACTTGCTGGGGGAAGGTGCGCCGCAGTTTCATCCGGCGACGGTGGATTGGACCTGGCTGGCGGTGCTCTTCCCCGTCGGCGCGTTGGTGGCCTGGGGTTGGCAGCGTTTGCGCCAGCCGAACCCGTGGCTGTTCGGGCCGCTGCTGGTGAGTGCTGCCGTGAGTATCACCTGGGACTTGCACATCGGCCTGCCAGACGGTGGCAGCCAGATCGGCCAGTGGCTGATCGGCAGTGGGTTGGGCTGCCACTTCAACCGGCAGTTCTTCCGGCGTGCGCCGTTGTTCATGGGGCGTACGTTGATCGGTACGGCGTTGACCATGTTGATCGCGACGCTGGCCGCCGTGGGCTTGAGTGCCCTGACCCATCTGGATCTGCGTTCATTGACGCTGGGCATGATGCCCGGCGGGATTGCGGAAATGAGCCTGACGGCAGAAACCCTGCAACTGTCGGTACCGTTGGTTACCGCGATGCAGGTGATGCGCCTGTTGTTTGTGTTGTTTCTGGCGGAGCCGTTGTTCCGGCATTGGAACCGTCAGCCAGACAAGGTTTAAAGCCTGTAGTGAGGGGAATTTCCCCTCACTCACCCACTTCTCACACCGGCGGCAATCGCCACTCGATCGGCGTCTCGCCGTTCTGCTCAAGAAACTTGTTGGTGCGGCTGAAGTGCCCGCAGCCAATAAACCCTCTATACGCCGACAACGGTGACGGGTGCACCGACGTCAGCACCAGGTGCTTGGTGGCGTCGATCAGCTTCTGCTTGCCCTGCGCGTGGGCGCCCCACAGCAGGAACACCAGGTGCGGCTGATGCTCGCTCACCAGCTCGATAATCCGATCGGTAAAAAACTGCCAGCCCTTGCCCGCGTGGGCGTTGGCATTCGCGCGCTCCACGGTCATGGTGGTGTTGATCATCAGCACGCCCTGGTCGGCCCAGCTTTGCAGGTAGCCATGGTTGGGGATGTCGATGTTCAGGTCGCGCTTGAGCTCTTTATAGATATTGACCAGCGACGGCGGCGCCGGCACGCCCGGCTGCACCGAGAAGCACAGGCCGTGGGCCTGGCCGGGGCCGTGGTAGGGGTCCTGGCCGAGGATCACCACCTTGACCTTGTCCAAAGGCGTTGAGTTGAGTGCGTTGAAGATCATCGGGCCCGGCGGGTAGATCTCTTTGCCGGCGGCGTGCTCCTGGCGCAGGAATTCCCGCAACTGGGCCATGTACGGCTGGTCGAACTCGTCACGCAGGGCGTGTTTCCAGCTGGGTTCGAGTTTGATACGGTCGTCGGTGGTCATGGTTGTATCCAGAAAAAACAATGGTGCGAACCCTAGGAAAGCCCACCCTGCTTGTCAATTGATCTGACGCAGAACCGGCACTTTCCCACGAAGCGATCATACTGAACCTTCACTTTCTCGATTGAGGTCATGATGAACCTGCACTTCGAAGAGCTGATTGGCACGGGCGGCGCCCGCGTCGGTATCGCCAGCCTGGACGCTGAAAAATCACTCAACGCCCTGTCCCTGCCGATGATCCAGGCCCTGGGCGAACGCCTGGATACCTGGGCCAAAGACCCGCACATCGTCTGCGTGCTGCTGCGCGGCAATGGCCCCAAGGCCTTTTGCGCGGGCGGCGAAGTACGCAGCCTGGCCCAGGCCTGCCGGGAACATCGCGGCGAAGTGCCAGCACTGGCCGCGCAGTTTTTCGCCGCGGAATACCGCCTCGACTACCGCCTGCACACCTACCCCAAACCGTTGATCTGCTGGGGCCACGGCTATGTGCTGGGCGGCGGCATGGGCTTGCTGCAAAGCGCGGCAGTGCGCATCGTCACCCCGAGCAGCCGCCTGGCCATGCCGGAAATCAGCATCGGCCTGTACCCGGATGTGGGAGCCAGCTGGTTTCTGTCGCGCCTGCCCGGCAAGTTGGGGTTGTTCCTCGGTTTGACCGGCGCCCACATGAATGGCCGCGACGCTTTGGACCTGGGCCTGGCCGACCGTTTCCTGCTGGATGAACAACAAGACGAACTGCTCGAAGGCCTGCTGCAACTGAACTGGCAGGAACAGACCGACATGCAGCTCAACAGCCTGCTCAAGGCCCTGGCCCAGGAAGCCACCGGCCAGATGCCCGAAGCCCAGTGGCTGCCGCGCCGTGCGCAGATCGATGAATGGCTGGATGTCGGGGTCGTACGCTGCGCGTGGCGCGCCTTGAGCCAGCTGCGTGACCACGCCGACCCGCTCTTCAACCGCGCAGGCAAAACCCTGAGCGAAGGCTGCCCGCTGACCGCACACCTGGTGTGGGAACAAATCCAGCGGGCGCGGCATTTGTCCCTTGCCCAGGTGTTCCAGATGGAATACACCCTGAGCCTGAACTGCTGCCGCCACCCGGAATTCAGCGAAGGGGTGCGGGCACGGTTGATCGACAAGGACCAACAGCCCCACTGGCATTGGCCGGATATCAGCCTGATCCCCGAGGCGGTGGTGCAGGCGCACTTCCACAAAGTGTGGGAAGGGCGCCATCCGCTGGCGGATTTGTCCGACTACTGAACGCCCCTAGCGGTGCCCGCCTCCACGGCCTCCGCCCTGATTGCCGCCGCCCTGGCCACGGCCACCGCCATTACCCCAGTGGCTGCCCCAACCCTGGTTGGGGTACGGCCGGTAACCGGCTCTCGGCCCGGCTGGGTAGTAGCGAGGTGCGGGCTGGTAATACCGTGGCGAAGGGTAGTAACGCTGCGGTGGCGGGTAGTACCCCTGACGGTAATGGTAGTAAGGGCCGCCGCCGTAGTAATACGCCGGCGCAGGCGCCGTGTAGACCTCGGTACCGTAGTAGGCCTGGCCGCCACCGTAATAGGGCGCGCACGCGGAAAGGGTCAAGCCGAGCAAAGCGATGAGAAGCAGTCGACGATACATGGCGGCCTCCTGGACCGCGGAAGAGCACACCCAGCGACGCTGGGGGGCGGCAAACAGCTTTCACTGCCTGACGAAATATCTGACATCAAAATCGGAATCTGGTGCGATTTCGACATAGATTGATACATCTGTTCGTCGCCTCATTGCAGTGCAACCCCGCACCAGCACAACGCACACTCTGCGCGCCCTGCGCCCTCCTCCTCGCGCCAACCCGCGCCGTTGCTGCGCCGGTGCCACTTGGCACGACTCTCGCTTTACCTCTCCCGTGCAGGAGTCATCACAGGTTCGCGGCACCACAATTTGCAATGGCTGACTAGGGTTCCGGCTCGCTAAGGCGAGTGGCTGGTCCGAGAGTCGGCGACCTCCAGTTGAGGTTACACGGCGGGATAAAAGCCCGGGAGACAAGCCACCGTTTACGGTGCCGCGTTGCTCCTGTCCGCCCTTGATCAACTGGAGAAGCATCCATGCCCTCGATACGTTTACCCGCCCTGCTCGCCGCCGCCTTCGCCGCCGTGGTGAGCCTTTCCGCCCAGGCCGCCCCCAAAGACCATTTCAGCGTGTGCTGGACGATTTATGCCGGCTGGATGCCCTGGGAGTACGCCGGCAGCCAAGGCATCCTCGACAAGTGGGCCAAGAAGTACGGCATCAAGATCGACATGGTGCAGCTCAATGACTACGTCGAATCCATCAACCAGTACACCGCCGGCCAGTTCGACGGCTGCACCATGACCAACATGGACGCCCTGACCATCCCCGCCGCCGGTGGTGTGGACAGCACCGCGCTGGTGGTCAGCGACTTCTCCAACGGCAACGATGGCGTGGTCATCAAGGGCGAAGGCAAGACCGTCGCCGACCTCAAGGGCATGAACGTCAACCTGGTGGAACTCTCCGTGTCCCACTACCTGCTGGCCCGCGCGCTGGAGTCGGCCGACCTCACCGAAAAAGACCTGAAAGTGGTCAACACTTCCGACGCGGATATCGCCGCCGCCTTCAACACCGACCAGGTCAAGGCCGTCACCACCTGGAACCCGATGCTCTCGGAGATCAAGGCCAAGCCCGGCGTCACCGAAGTGTTCGACTCCAGCAAAGTGCCCGGCGAAATCATGGACATGATGGTGGTCAACACCCAGACCCTCAAAGACAACCCCAAGCTGGGCAAGGCACTGACCGGCGCCTGGTTTGAAGTGGTCGCCCTGATGAACGCGAAAAACGCCGCCAGCACCGACGCCCTGGAACACATGGCCAAGGCCTCCGGCACCGACCTCAAGGGCTTCCAGTCCCAACTGGACACCACCAAGCTGTTCGCCACGCCCAAGGAAGCCCTGGCCTTCGCCACCAGCGCGCAGTTGCCCGCCACGATGCGCAAGGTCGCCGAGTTCTCCTTCCAGCATGGCCTGCTGGGTGAAGGCGCCAAAGACACCAGCGCCGTGGGCATGAGCTTCGCCAACGGCGTGACCAGCGGCGACACCGCCAACCTCAAGCTGCATTTCGACCCCAGCTACGTGCAGATGGCCGCCGACGGCACGCTGTAAGAGGACCCGGCCATGCGCCTGATCAACCGTCACCCGGAACGCTCCAGTCGCCTGCTGTTGGTGCTGCTGCCCTTCGCCCTGCTGCTGTTCGCCTACTTCGTGGGCTCGGCCGAGCGCCTGGCAGACAACCCCAACGACAAGCTGCTGCCCAGCGCCGCACAAATGGGCGACGCGGTGAAACGCCTGGCCTTCAGCGCCGACAGCCGCACGGGTGAATACGTGCTGTGGCAAGACAGCGCCTCCAGCCTGCGCCGCCTGGCGATTGGCCTGGGCATCAGCGCCCTCGCCGGCCTGTGCCTGGGCATTGCTGCCGGCACCTTGCCGCTGTTCGGCGCGCCGTTGTCGCCATTGCTCACGGTGCTGTCGATGGTGCCGCCGCTGGCGATCCTGCCGATCCTGTTCATCGTGTTCGGGCTGGGGGAATTGTCGAAAGTGATGTTGATCGTGATCGGCATCACCCCGGCCCTGGCGCGGGACCTGGAGCAGCGCGCACGGGAAATTCCCGTGGAGTTGCTGGTGAAAGCGCAGACCCTCGGCGCCTCGACCTGGACCCTGATGCTGCGGGTGGTGCTGCCGCAGTTGCTGCCGCGCTTGCTGATCTCCCTGCGCTTGATGCTGGGCTCGGCGTGGCTGTTCCTGATTGCAGCCGAAGCCATCGCCTCCACCGACGGTTTGGGCTACCGGATCTTCCTGGTGCGCCGCTACCTGGCGATGGACGTGATCCTGCCCTACGTGGTGTGGATCACCCTGCTCGCCTGGCTGATGGACTGGGGCCTCAAGGCCCTGACCCGGCGCGCGTTCCCCTGGTACGAAGGAGCGCGGGCATGAGTTTTATCAGCGTCAACAATGTGTGGCAGCGCTATGGCGACCAGGTGGTGTTGGAGCGCCTGAACCTGCACGTGGCCGAAGGTGAGTTCTGCACCTTGGTCGGCACTTCCGGTTGCGGCAAATCGACCTTCCTGCGCCTGCTGCTGGGCCAGGAAACCGCCAGCCACGGCGAGATCCTGCTGGACGGTAAACCCCTGGCCGCCGAACCCGACGCCAGCCGTGGCGTGGTGTTCCAGCGCTACTCGGTGTTCCCGCACCTGACGGTGCTGAACAACGTTGCGCTGGGCCTCGAACTGCCGCGCTCACCGCTGCTCGGCCGCCTGTTCGGCAGCGCAAAAAAACAGGCACGGGAACAGGCCGCGGCCCTGCTGCATAAAGTCGGTTTGGGGCACGCCCTGGACAAGTACCCGGCACAGCTCTCCGGCGGCATGCAACAGCGGCTGGCCATCGCCCAGGCGCTGATCATGAAGCCCCGCGTGTTGCTGCTGGACGAACCCTTCGGCGCCCTCGACCCGGGCATTCGCAAAGACATGCACCTGCTCTTGCTGGAGCTGTGGCGCGAAACCAGGCTGACGGTGTTCATGGTCACCCACGACCTGAGCGAAGGCTTCAGCCTCGGCACCCGCTTGCTGGTGTTCGACAAGGTGCGCCTCGACCCGCACGCCCCCGGCGCTTACGGCGCCCGCATTACCTACGACATCCCTTTGAACAGCGAGCGCCGCAAGGCGATCGCCGCCGAACTTGGAGCCACGTCCAAATGAACGACTCAACTCAATTGTTCCCACCCTTCGCCGAGGAAATGCTCCCCGGCGGCGGCCACCGTTCCTTTGTGCTCAAGCGCGGCCAACTGCTGCGCCTCACCGACATTCGGGGCGGCGCCAACGTCAGCCTGACCCTGCTCAATGCCAATGAAAAAACCGAGCGCCTGAACCTGCCCGACAGCCTCAAATGCCAACACACCGCCAAGCTCACCAGCGGCCATTGCCTGTACTCGGACATGGGCCGCGTGCTGGCCGCCATCACCGCCGACACCTGCGGCTGGAGCGATAGCATCGGCGGCGTGTTATGCGCCTCCGAGGTCGCAGAAAAATATGGCAAGGGCCGTTATCAAGAACTGCGCAACGGCTTCTACCGCAACGGCACCGACAACCTGCTGGTGGAATTGGGCAAGTGGGGCCTGGGGCTGTCCGACCTGCTGATGACCCTCAACCTGTTCAGCAAAGTCACGGTGGATAACGCCGGCGGCCTGCACTTTGTGGCCGGCCATTCCAAGGCCGGCGACTACATCGAACTCTACGCACCGATGGACACGCTGGTGGTGCTCACCGCCCTGCAGCATCCCATGGACCCGAACCCCGAATACGCGCCGCAGCCGCTGAAACTCAGCTGGATGAACGCCGACAAAAGCGTCGCCGAACACTGCCGCACCTCGCGCCCGGAAAACGAGCGCGGCTTTATCAACACCGACCGTCTGTTCGCCTGAGGACCTGCCATGTCTATCGCACTCGCCAAACAACCGGACGCGGCCGTGTACCGCGCGACCATTCCCGCCGGCGAACCCTGGCTGATGGAAGTGAAGGCCGGCCAGACCCTGCGCATCCTCGACCTTGAGGGCAACCAGGCGGTCGACACGCTGTTCTACAGCCTGAAAAACCCCAAGGAACGCTACGACGTACAGCGCACGTTGCGCCGGCAAAACAGCGTGTACCTGAGCACTGGCAGCGTGCTGTATTCCAACCTCGGCCAGCCGATGCTGACCCTCATCGACGACACCTGCGGGCGCCACGACACCCTCGGCGGCGCCTGCGCCCAGGAGAGCAACACCGTGCGCTACGCCCTGGAAAAACGCTACATGCACAGCTGCCGCGACAACTACCTGCGGGCCTGCGCCCACGATGGGCGCCTGGGCAAAAGTGACATCGGGCCGAACATCAATTTCTTCATGAATGTGCCGGTGACGGCCGATGGCGGGCTGACGTTCGAGGACGGTATTTCCGCCCCCGGCAAGTACGTCGACCTGCGGGCCGAGATGGACGTGATCGTGCTGATCTCCAACTGCCCGCAACTGAACAACCCGTGCAACGGCTACAACCCTACCCCTGCGGAGTTACTGGTATGGAACTGAAAATGAAGCGGTTACGTCAGTGGTTGTTCGCCCTGTGCCAGGCCCGAGCCGGGCAGTGCCTCCAAAAACGCTGAAGATCAACTGTGGAAGATGACCTGTGGGAGCTGGCTTGCCTGCGATAGCGGTGGATCAGCCAACATATGGGGTGACTGACCCACCGCCATCGCGGGCAAGCCCGGCTCCCACAGTTGATCTCCACTGGTGTTGAAATTTGCGCTCCGGACGACCGCAGCGCCATCCACATTTGCGGGACGGCCCGCATCCCAGGACAAGGCCGAGCACTCATCGGCCTGCGGGGTTTTGCCATGTTCGAAAAACTGTTGATCGCCAACCGTGGCGCCATCGCCTGCCGCATCCTGCGCACCTTGCGTGAGCTTTCGGTCAAGGGCGTGGGGGTGTATTCCGAAGCCGATGCGGCCAGCCTGCATATCCAGCAAGCCGACGAGGCCTACAGCCTGGGAGAAGGCGCGGCGGCCGGGACGTATCTATCGGTAGAAAAAATCCTCGCCACGGCCAAGGCCTGTGGCGCCACCGCGATTCACCCGGGCTACGGCTTTCTCTCGGAAAACGCCGCGTTCGCCGAAGCCTGCGAAACAGCCGGCATCGCCTTCGTCGGCCCGACGCCGGAACAGCTGCGCGTGTTCGGCCTCAAGCACACCGCCCGTGCATTGGCCAAGCAGCACAACATCCCGTTGCTGGAAGGCACCGAGCTGCTCAACAGCCTCGACGCAGCGTTGCTGGCCGGGGAAAGCGTGGGCTATCCGATCATGCTTAAAAGCACCGCTGGCGGTGGCGGCATCGGCATGCGCGTGTGCCACAGCGCCGACGAATTGCGCGACTGTTTCGAGGCGGTCAAACGCCTGGGCCAGAACAATTTCAGCGACGCCGGTGTGTTTATCGAGAAGTACATCCAGCACGCCCGGCATCTGGAAGTGCAGGTGTTTGGTGATGGGTGTGGCGAGGTGATCGCCCTCGGAGTGCGCGACTGTTCGGTGCAGCGGCGCAACCAGAAAGTCCTCGAAGAAACCCCGGCGCCAAACCTGCCCGACGGCATGGCGGATGAGCTGTGCCGTGCCGCCATCACCCTGGCCAAGGCGGTGAATTACCGCAGTGCCGGCACCGTGGAATTTATCTTTGATAGCGCCGATGGCCGCTTCTATTTTCTGGAAGTGAACACCCGGTTGCAGGTGGAGCATGGCGTCACCGAGCAGGTGTGGGGCGTGGACCTGGTGCGCTGGATGGTGCAGTTGGCCGCCGGGGAATTGCCGCCGCTGCGGGAGCTGGCGTTGAAGCCCCACGGCCACGCGATTCAGGCACGCCTGTACGCCGAAGACCCGGGCCGGGATTTTCAGCCGAGCCCGGGCTTGTTGACCTGTGTGGATTTCCCCGCCGCTGAAGGCCTGCGCATCGACACCTGGGTCGAGGCCGGCTGCGAGATCCCGCCCTATTTCGATCCGATGATCGCCAAGCTCATCACCTGGGCGCCGACTCGCGAACAGGCGCGTCTCGACCTGCATCAAGCATTGAGCAACAGCCAGTTGTATGGCGTGGAAACCAACCGGGATTACCTGCGCCAGATTCTGCTGGCCGCACCGTTCGCCAGCGGCCAGCCATGGACTCGCTGCCTGGAAGATTTGGTGTACCGCGCCGATACGTTTGAGGTACTGAGCGCCGGGACGCAAACCAGTGTTCAGGATTATCCGGGGCGCCTTGGATACTGGGCCGTGGGCGTGCCGCCGTCGGGGCCGATGGACAGCCGCGCCTTGCGCCTGGGCAACCGCCTGTTGGGAAATGCCGAGGGTGCCGCCGCGCTGGAAATCACCATGAGCGGGCCTTTGTTGCGCTTCAATTGTGCGGCGGTGGTGGCGGTGACCGGCGCGGACATTGCGCTGCGGTTGAATGATGACGTGGTGCCGATGAACACCGCATTGTTTATCCCGGCGGGCGCGACCTTGAGCCTGGGCACCATCGCCGGGGCCGGTGCCCGCAGCTACCTGTGCGTGCGCGGCGGGTTGCAGGTTCCGGATTATCTGGGCAGCAAAAGTACCTTCACCCTGGGCCAGTTTGGTGGGCATGGCGGGCGGGCTTTGCGGGCGGGGGATGTGTTGCATTTACGGCCATTGGAAGATGGCGGTTGCGGCAACACCTTTACGCCTGAGCCGCTGGCCGACGTGCGAACACTGCGGGTGATCTACGGCCCTCACGGCGCGCCGGAATACTTCAAGCCTGAGTACATCGACACATTCTTTGCCACCCAGTGGGAAGTGCATTTCAACTCCAGCCGCACGGGCGTGCGGCTGATCGGGCCCAAGCCTTTGTGGGCGCGTACCGATGGTGGTGAGGCGGGACTGCACCCATCGAATATCCATGACAATCCCTATGCGATTGGCGCGGTGGATTTCACCGGAGACATGCCGGTCATCCTCGGCCCCGACGGCCCGAGCCTGGGTGGGTTTGTGTGCCCGGTGACGGTGATCGAGGCGGACTTGTGGCAGTTGGGCCAGCTCAAGGCGGGCGACAAAATCCGCTTCACCCCAGTCGATCTAACAACCGCCCGCGACCTTGCCCTGAAATGGGATCACTGTAGGAGCAAGCTTGCTCGCGATGCAGGCACCTCGGTACATCCGGAACACCGCATTGATACCATCGCCGGCAAGCCGGGCTCCTACCGTTCACCTGTGGTTCTGGATATCGGCACACAGGACACCCGCCTCGTCGCCCGCCTCGCCGGCGACACCCACTTGCTCCTGGAAATCGGCGCCGCCGAACTCGACCTGGTGCTGCGCTTCCGTGCCCACGCCCTGATGCAAGCCCTCGAAACCCGCGCCCTGCACGGCGTCATCGACCTGACACCCGGCATCCGCTCCCTGCAAATCCACTACCAGCCCGAACAACTGCCCCTCACCGATCTCCTGGCGTTGATCACCACCGAATGGCACACCGTCTGCGCCAGCCAAAACCTGCAAGTGCCCTCGCGCATCGTCCACCTGCCACTCTCCTGGGACGACCCGGCCTGCCAACTGGCCATCGAAAAATACATGACCACCGTGCGCAAGGACGCGCCCTGGTGCCCGAGCAACCTGGAGTTCATCCGCCGCATCAACGACCTGGCCAACCTCGACGAAGTGCGCCACACCGTGTTCGATGCCAGCTACCTGGTGATGGGCCTGGGCGACGTCTACCTCGGCGCACCGGTGGCCACGCCGCTGGACCCGCGCCACCGCCTGGTCACCACCAAATACAACCCCGCGCGCACCTGGACCGCTGAAAACTCCGTGGGCATCGGCGGCGCCTACCTGTGCGTCTACGGCATGGAAGGCCCCGGCGGTTATCAGTTCGTCGGGCGCACCTTGCAGATGTGGAACCGCTACCGGGAAGTGGCAGCGTTCGATGGCAAACCGTGGTTGCTGCGCTTCTTCGACCAGATCCGTTTCTACCCGGTGAGCGCTGATGAGCTGGTGCAGATTCGCCGGGATTTCCCCCTGGGGCGATTTGAAATGAGCATCGAACACAGCCAACTCAACCTGACGGACTACCAGGCTTTTCTTACCCGGGAGGCCGAGAGCATCGGCGAGTTTCGCGGCCAACAGCAACGCGCATTCAACGCCGAACGCGAGCGCTGGATCGCCAGCGGCCAGGCGCATTTCGACAGCGAGGAACTCGCCGCGCCACTGGGCGAAGACACGCCATTGCAGGCCAACGAATACAGCATCGACAGCCACATCGCCGGCAATCTCTGGCAGGTTCAGGTGGCCGTCGGCGAACCCGTCGCGGCGGGCGATGTGCTGGTGATCCTGGAGTCGATGAAAATGGAAATCCCGGTACTCGCGCCGTTCGCCGGCACCGTGCGCGAAATTCCCGTGCAACCGGGCAGCGGCATTGCCGCAGGCCAACGGGTGGTTGTGCTGGAGCGTGATTTGCAATAACGCGGCGGGGCTGTATCGTGCAAGGCACACCGGGTTTCACCGGGACCTTGTCCGATACAGCCTGAACCGACCGATGACCACGCCAACCCTCTGCCCCGCCTGCGGCGCCCGCAACGACTGCGCCCTGGCCGACCCGCGCACCGCCGACCAGGCGTGCTGGTGTTACTCCGTGAGCATCGACCCTGCGGTGCTCGAAGCCTTGGCGCCGGAGCTGCGCAACAAGGCCTGCCTGTGTCCGCGCTGCGCCCGGGTGGACGAGCAACTGCGCGGGGCCGAGCCCACGTAATGCGTGTCGACCGTTTCCTCAGCAACCTGCCCCGTTTCAACCGCAAACAGGTTCGCCTGTTGCTGGTGGAGCGGCGGATTACCGTCGACGGCCAATTCGTGAGCGACCCGCATCACCCGGTCAGCGAGTTCAGCCGCGTGTTACTGGATGATCAAGTGCTGCAAGCCGGCAAACCTGCACGCTACTTCATGCTGCACAAACCCCAGGGCTGCGTGAGCGCCACCTCAGACCCGCAACACCCCACCGTGCTCGACCTGCTGGATGAACCGGACAAGCACGAGCTGCACATCGCCGGTCGTCTGGATTTCAACACCACCGGCCTGCTGCTGATCACCAACGACGGCCAGTGGTCGCGGCGCCTGACCCAGCCGCAAACCAAATTGCCCAAGGTCTACTGCGTCGAGACCGAGCAGGCTATAGGCCCGGAATACGCAGCCACCTTCGCCGCCGGCCTGTACTTCGCCTTCGAAGACCTCACCACCCAACCGGCGGAACTGGCGCTATTGGGCCCCAGAACGGCGCGCCTTAGCATCATTGAAGGGCGTTATCACCAGGTGAAGCGCATGTTCGGGCACTTCGACAACAAAGTGATGCGCCTGCACCGCGAGCGCATGGGCCCGCTGGAATTGGACTCGGCCCTGGCGCCAGGGCAGTACCGGGCGCTGACGGACGCTGAAATCCAACAGGTCTGATGACCGTTCAGCCGATGATGGCAAAAAACCACGCCTGTGACTGGCGAACTGGCATCCCTGATGCTTGAATCAACCCAGCCAGCCGCAATCTGACTGGCGAGTCACCCCTACCTACAAGAAACACTTTGCCCGTCCGCACCCTTGATCTGCGGGCCTCTCACGGCAAATTGCCCGCCATAACAACACCCGTCGGCCTGCCAGTACCGGACCGACATGGGCCCTCACTTCCAGGCGTATGCCTACCTGTCACAAAGCTCGTGCAGAGTGATCTGCGCGCATTACCCGCTTGCCAGGAGTCTTATGACATGAGGCCAGAAATCGCTGTGCTGGATATACAGGGTCAGTATCGGGTTTACACGGAGTTCTATCGCGCGGACGCAGCCGCCAAGACCATCATCCTGGTCAACGGCTCAATGGCCACCACCGCGTCTTTCGCCCAGACCGTGAAAAGCCTGCACCCGACGTTCAACGTGGTTTTGTACGACCAGCCCTACGCCGGTCGCTCAAAAATCCACAACCGCCACGAGCAGATGCTGACGAAAGAAGTCGAGGGCCAGATCCTTCTGGAACTCATTGACCACTTCGCCGCCGAACACGTGCTGTCCTTTTCCTGGGGTGGCGCCGCGACCCTTGTCGCCCTCTCCCACCGCCCCCGCCGTGTGGAAAAGGCCGTGATCAGCTCGTTCTCCCCGGTGATCAACACCCCGATGCGCGACTATTTGGAGCGCGGTGTCGACTACCTCGGCAACCTCGACCGCGACCGCGTGGGCCACCTGGTCAACAGCACCATCGGCAAACACCTGCCGTCGCTGTTCAAGCGCTACAACTACAAACACGTGAGCAGCCTGGCCGAGCATGAGTATGGGCAGATGCACTTTCACATCAGCCACGTGCTGAACAGCGACCGGCTGTGCTACCTCAAGGCGGCGAAGCAGATTGAGATTCCGGTGCTGTTCTTGAACGGCGAATGGGACGAGTACACCAGCGCCCAGGATGCCAAGTTATTTGGGCAACATATTGCGAAAAGCAGCTTTGGGACGATTCAAGCGACCGGGCACTTTTTGGACATGGAGCACAAGGCGGCGTGCCGGGATAGCCGGGAGGCGTTGATGGGCTTTTTGAGGCCGGAGCAGCAACCGAGCCGGTTGCGGTACCACGCGTCGCAGCCACAGCATGCATTTGCCGTATGAGCGGCGGGGTTGTGGGCGGGCTGGATTTCCCAGGGGATCCACCTGCCCACGACCGACCGTTGGCACGTAAAACACAGAATTTTCGAAGAAAAACTTCAAATCCGCGAGCACATCTGGTACAAAGTCAGCCGCTCTGAGCGGGTATAGTTTAGTGGTAGAACGAAAGCTTCCCAAGCTTTAGATGAGGGTTCGATTCCCTCTACCCGCTCCACTCAGATTTAGGTCCTGCGTCAGGCTGGTTGTTGACGGGGGATGTGTAAAAAAACCGGCTCTTGGTGGCCGGTTTTTTTATGGGTGGCGTTAAAGCCCCAATTCCAAGGCCAGCAAGTCCGACAGCGGTTGCGGGCGTCGAATCAATTTGGCGTGCCCTTGCTCGATCAGTACCTCCGGCAACAGCGGGCGGCTGTTGTAATTGGATGACATGGCGGCGCCATAAGCCCCGGTGTCGTGAATCACCAACCAATCGCCAACCTGCGCTTGCGGCAACATGCGCGGCGTGATGCCCTGTTCATCCTGGGTGAAAATATCACCGGCCTCGCACAACGGGCCGCCCACTGCGCACAGGTGCTCCGGGCGGTTGACCGGCACACCGTGGGCATCCAGTAAAGTCATGTGGTGATAGGCACCATAGAGCGCAGGCCGCATCAGGTCATTGAAGCCGGCATCCACCAGAATGAAGTTCCTGCTACCCACTTTTTTTACCGCCCGAACTTCGGTGACCAGATAGCCCGACTCCGCGACCAGGAAGCGGCCCGGCTCAATTTCCATACGCACCGGATGACCGAGCCAGGTTTCAATCTCCTGTTTGGCCTGGCGCCAGGTGCTCGCATAACGCTGGATATCCACCGGTTCATCTTCCGCACGATAAGGCGTGGCAAGCCCCCCGCCGATGGAAAATGCCTCGATATCGTGGTCCAGTGCCTTCACCACCGAGACCATCGCACAGCCCACTTGCTCAAGGTGTCCGTAGTCCACACCGGACCCGATATGCATGTGCACGCCCACCAGCATCAGGCCGAATTGCCGGATCACGTTGAGCGCGTCCTGGACCTGCTCGTGCCAGATTCCGTGCTTGCTGTTTTCGCCACCGGTGTTGGTCTTGCGGCTGTGACCGTGACCAAACCCCGGATTGATCCGCAGCCAAACGCGGTGGCCGGGCGACCGCTGACCCAGTTGGCGCAGCATATCAATCGAGCCGGTGTTCACTTCCACTTGCAGTTCCACGACACGGTGCAATGTCGCTTCATCGAACAGATCACAGGTAAAAACAATGCCGGCCGGGTCACCGCCAGGGCTGAATCCAGCCAGCAGTGCCCGCTCGATTTCCCCCAGCGACACCGCATCGATTCGTACGCCTTGTTCGCGAATCAACCGAAGAATATGCAGGTTGGAGCAGGCTTTCTGCGCGTATCGAACCCCATCAAAACCCTGCAATTGATTGATGCGAGACCTGATGGTCTCGGCCTCATAACACCAGAGCGGGGTACCGTGCTGTCTTGCAGACTTGACCAATGACTGGAAAACGGAGGTGTTGGGCATGGCGTTTTTCTTTCTGAAATAGGGAGAGAAACCAGCATGCCCGGCGCTTTGCATTCAATAAAATACCTATTATTTGCCGTGCGATTCAGTTTTGATATGGACTTGGTTAATTGGGTAGAGGTCAGGGATGGAAGTCTCCATACGGCAGATCGAGGTATTCCGGGCCATCATGCAGGCCGGCAGCGTCACGGGAGCGGCGCAGTTGCTATTTACTTCCCAACCGACGGTCAGCCGGGAGCTGGCGCGACTGGAAAAGCTTTCTGGTTTGCGACTCTTTGATCGCACAGGAGGGCGGCTGGTACCGACGGCCCAGGCGATCATGCTGTTCGAAGAGGTCGAGCGCTCCTACATCGGCCTGGAACGAATCAACAGCGTCGCACAGTCAATTCGTCGCTTTGAACATGGCCAACTGAGCGTCACGTGTCTTCCGCTGTTTTCTCAGACGCTTTTGCCCAAGGTCTTTAAGCGCTTTCAGCAGCAGCATGTCGGCATAGCCTTGAGCATTGCGGCACAGGAAACGCCCCTGCTGGAAGAATCACTCAGCGCCCAGCGTTACGACCTCGGATTGACCGAAGGCGAACATGCGCCTCAGGGCACACAGGGGAAACTGCTTTTTTGTTCCGACATGGTGTGCGTACTGCCGGACGGTGATCCTTTGTTGGCTAAACCGTTGCTGACACTGGAAGACTTTCAGGGGGTCCATTTCATCAACCTGTCGGGCCTGGATATCTATCGTCAAACCCTCGATGAGCTCTTCCGCCGGGCGGGCGTCGACAGGCATATTGTGGTTGAAACAACCAACGCTGCGTCGGTGTGCGCCATGGTCAGGCAACAGCTTGGCGTGGCGATTATCAACCCGTTGACTGCGCTGGCGGAGGCCGGTGACGGGCTGGCCATTCGGCCGATCAGCGTATCGATTCCGTATCGGGTCATGTTGATCAGGCCCGATTATCGACCGTCCTCTCTCTTCGTCGACGCGTTCTGTGACGCGCTGATTGAAGAGGCGGCGAGTCTCGCAGACCGTTTGGATTTGAGGCGGGAACGTTCCAGCTAACAGACATTTGGCTTCCTTCCCCTTGGTATGGGCGGCCTGGGAAGGCAAGCCTGTTACAGAATGCCTAGGCGACTGAGTCCACGCGGTCTTGTGCCGCCTCCACCAGCATCAGGCCCAACTCAATGGTTTGCTGAATCGCCAAGGCCAGACAGCGATGCTCGTCTGGCAGGTTATCTGCAAATTCGTTGGTCATGGCGCCAGCGCCGGCAATGGTTTCGTAGGCGTTGGCGAGCAATGCATCGGTGCCGATTTCGGGACGTACGCTGAATATTTTTATGGGTGAGTTATACGAGTCAGTACACATCTGTTGATCCTCAAGAAGGACCACCACCCAGCACTACATAAATAGGGTGGCAGCTGTACGCAGGTTAGTAGACCGGGAAGTTTCAGAACCGGCGCGCCCGAAGACGCCCTGCGCACAGCTACCATTAAACACAGGCAATGAGATGCCTGATCGATTGGACAGCAGTACGCCAAAACTTCACAGGGCTACTAAACCCGACCGCTGATGGGCAGCGGCTGACGAACCTTAAAGAGGTCAACCAAGGCGTACAACCGGGACGATTCTGATGGTTGTGTAGGCAATGGAGCAAGATTCAAATATTCAGACTATTCCGCGCTTCAGCCTTCAATTCCCTCCAACTGCGCAAGATCCACCAGTAGCCCCGGTCCCACCGGTTCCCATCCCAACGTCGCGCGCGTAATCGCGCTGGACGCTGGCATATCGTGAGCGGTAAACATCGACAACCACCCAAAAAAACCTTGAGCCTCTCCAGCAGCAATGGATTTAACCGGCAACCCTAGCCGCGTCCCCAACACCTCGGCTATCTCCCGCTGCGACACACCCTCCTCCGCCACCGCGTGATACCTCGCGCCCGGCTCAGCCTTTTCAATCGCCAGCCTGTAGAGCCGCGCCACATCCAGAATATGTGCCGCCGGCCAACGGTTTTTCCCGTCGGCGATGTAAGCGCAAACGCCCTTCTCGCGATACAACTCGATCACCGGGCTGACCAGCCCCTGCCTGAAGGTGTCGTGTACTTGAGGCAAACGCATTACCGATACATTCACACCCGTCGCGGCTACAGCGTTAGCCGCTTCTTCCGACGCTGCACGGGGAATCTGCGCGGAGGTCACCACCGCGCCATCCTCCGTCGCCAACTGGCCCGGCACGGTGCTCGCGATCCCGACGCCGGAGGTGATGATCAGCGGTCGATCCGACCCGGCAAGTGCCTCTCCCAGCGCCTGGATAACCCGGCGGTCATCCTCGCAGTTCGCGACGAATGTCGAGAAGTCATGATTGAACGCCAGGTGAATCACGCCGTCCGCTTGGGCGGCCCCGGCCTTTAGGCTTTCAAGGTCCTCAAGCGACCCACGGTGCACCTGGGCACCGGCCGCCTCCAGCGCTGCCACCTTGTCATCCGAGCGGCACAACCCCAGTACTTCATGGCCCGCCGAGATCAGCTCCTTGACGACAGCCGACCCGATAAATCCGCTGGCACCCGTGATAAATATGCGCATGAACCGTATCTCCGTGTGTATTCAGAGACTAATCTGTGCGCTTGCCCTATACGGGTAAAGTAGTGAATTTATCAGGGTATAGAGGCTAACAGGCTATGAGCGAAAACCCGCTGGGCAGCTATCTGAAAGACCGTCGCACACGGCTCGATCCGGCGGCGTTCGGCTTCTCATCGGCACGACGGCGTACGCCAGGTTTGCGCCGCGAAGAGGTGGCCCAACGCGCGAACATCAGCCCCACCTGGTACACCTGGCTCGAACAGGGCCGTGGCGGCGCGCCGTCGGTGGAAGTGCTGGAACGGATCGCCCATGCGCTGATGTTGACCGATATCGAACGCGAGCATCTGTTCCTGCTGGCCTTCGGACGCCCACCCGAAGTGCGCTATCAGCAGAACGAAACGGTGACGCCACGCCTGCAACGGGTGCTGGATGCCTTGAACCCCAGCGCCGCGATCCTGCGTACGGCGACGTGGGATGTGGTGGCCTGGAACCAGGCGGCGACGGTGATGTTGATGGACTACGGATCCCAGGCGCCGGAACAGCGAAATATCCTGCGCTTCATGTTCCTGGATCCCAATTCCCGCGCGGCCCAATACGATTGGGAAAGCGTGGCGCGGTTTGTGTTGGGCGCCTTCCGGATTGATACGGCGCGCTCAGGCGCCGCTGAGCAGGTGCAGCCGATGGTCGATGAACTGTGTCGGCGTAGTCCTGAGTTTAAAGCGATGTGGAGCGAGAACGACGTTCAGGGCGCCCATGGTGATGGCGTCAAGCGGATACGCCATTCGGTGTTGGGGCCGATTGAATTTGAGTATTCGGTGTTTGCGGTCGATGGGCGCAAGGACCTGAATATGGTGGTGTACAACCCGGCGACGCCGGAGGATGCGCAGCGGATCGCATCGCTGATGAGATAGGTTTTCGGTTGGGTCAGCTGGCATCAATGGTTGCAGTGCGGACCCCATCGCAGCCTCGCTAAAGCTCGACAGCTCCCACAAGGAACTGAATTCACCATCCGAAAAGACGGCTATCTCTCGAGCACCATTCCCCGCTGCACCACCCACGCCAACGGCAAGGTCAGCAACAACATCCCCGCCAACACCATCACCGCCACCGGTACGCCCATCGAGTCCCCCAGCCCGCCAAACAGCACCGGCGCCAGCGCGCCACCACCGATGGTGCCGGTGTAGAACACGGCAAACGCCTGTTCCCGTTTCCCTGCGCCCGCCAGGTCCGGCACCGCGCCGTACAGCACCGAAGACGTGCCGTTCAACGCGAGCCCCAACACCGGCAACATCACCATCAAACCGGTCAACGGCAGGTACACCGCCGCGACGATCAACAGCGCCGTGCTGGTCTCCGTAAGCCACACGGTTTTCATCATGCCGATGCGTGCGCCGAGGTAGCCGCAGAGCAATTTGCCGAAGGCGCCACCGATAAACAGCATGGTCAGCGCCAGCCCGATTCCCGCAGTGCCGGCGCCTTTGGCTTGCAGCAGAAAGGGCAAAAACGTGAGAAACCCCATGCGCACCGCACTGTCGAGCGTGCCCGTGACGATCAGTGCACGCAGGCCGCTGACGGAGCCGCTTCCTACCAGTGTCTTGGCGTTTTTCCCGGAAGTGGACGCCGCTGCCTGCGTGGGGATCAGCCACCACAGCCACCCCGCCGCGGCCAACCCCAGCAGGCCCAAAAGCGTAACGCTCGCACGCCAGCTGATGACCGTCAGCAACAGCCCCACCAGCCCGGGAACCAGGGTTTTGCCGATGTCCCCGGAGAAGTTGTATTGAGACAGCGCCTCCTTGACCCCACCACCGCCCTCATAGGTGTCGGTGATCATTGAGGACGCCAGCGGATGCTGAGTACTTGCGCCCAGCCCGCCCAACAGCAGCGCCAGTAACAACATGCCCAACCCGGTCGCCTGCCCCACCAACAGGTAGGCAACACCGGCAAGCGCGGTCCCGCCCACCAGCATCGGCGTGCGCCCCCAGCGTTTGGCGGCGCGGCTGGCCATCAGCTGGAACACCGCCATCATCCCGGAATAGGCACCGCGCAGCAGGCCGATCTGGGCGTAGGTCATGCCGAACTGCGCTTGCCAGATCGGCAGCAGCACGTAGATCACATCGGTCAGGCCATCGTGAATCGCGTGGGCGCTGCAGCCTGCGATCAACGAGCGGCGACGGGCGGAAGTTTCGGGTACGGGCAAGGCAACGGCGTCGTTCATGAGGTCTTGCTCAGTTCAGGTTGGAGGGGCTTCCAGCCCGCCAGGGCGATCAGCAGCGACAGTAGCTGGAAACCAATGATCAGCGCCACACAGCCCACCCAACCCCAACGCCCCCAAATCAGCGCCGGGACGATGGCACCGAAGCTGCCGCCCAGGTAATAGCAGGTGAGGTACAGGCCTACGGCACCGGCTTTGTTGTGGCGGGCGGTGGCGGTGGTGAAGGCGCTGGCAGCGGCCTGGGCAAGGAATACACCGGTGGAGCTGAGGGCCAGGCCCAGCACGATGCACCACAGGGATGGCAATAAGGTCAGTGCCGAACCGCATACACCAAGCGCCGCGGCGGCGGTCAGCAGTTCGGATTGCGGGCGGGATTTGCTCAGGCGGCCGGCGACGGGGATCACTACCAAAGCCAGCAGGAACACCATGTAAATGGTGCCTAGCGCCGCCGGGCCAAGGTCAAAGGGCGCTTGGCTGAGGTACAGGCCGGCGTAGGTAAACGTCGCCACTTGGGAGAACAGTACGCAAAATCCTACGGCATAGGCAGCCAACAACGGAGTGCCGAGCACATCGCTCCAGGTGGTTGAAGGTCGCGCCACACGGGGAGGATTGTCCGGCAGCAAAAACTGGATAAACCCGCCCACCATCAGGCTCAGCACCGCCAACAGCTCAAAGGCTTCACGCCAGCCGACGTACTCGGTCATCACGCCGGTGACGAAGCGTCCGGCAAAACCACCGAGCACGGTGCCGGCCACGTAGAGGCTGGTGACTTCGGTCACGGTGCCGCCACGCCAGCGATCACCGATGCAGGCCACGCTGGTGGCAAACACCACGGGAATCAGCATGCCTTCGATAAAGCGCCACACCAGCAGTTCGGCAAAGCTGGTGGCATAGGCGGTCATCAGCGCCGGCACGGCCAGCAACAGCGCGGCCACCGAGATCACCGTGCGCTGCTCAAAACGCCCGGTCAGGCGGCTGACAAAGGGTGCGGTCAGCGCCACCGCCAAGGTGGTAACGGTAATGCTCCAGCCCGCCGCCCTGGCGCTCACCTGAAAGCTGGTGGCGAAGGTCTGCAAAATGCTCTGGGTGGCGTAGAGGTTGAGGAACGCCGCGCAGCCACACAGGAACAGGGCAAGACGGGCACAATGCAGGCGCGGTTTCATGAAACCTCTCGTTTTATTATCAGAGGCCTTTATAGAATGACCCGCACACCCGAGACCAATACCGATTTCGGACCGATCAATACCCTGGGGCCAGGATGCTCGACCTACGCAAGCTGCGCTACTTTCTGACCGTCGCCGAAGAATTGCACTTCGGCCGCGCCGCCCTGCGCCTGCACCTGGCCCAGCCGCCGTTAACCCGGCAGATTTCCGCGCTGGAGGCCGAACTGGGGTTTCGCCTGTTCGACCGCACCAGTCGCACGGTTTCGCTCACCGCCCAGGGTCGTTCGTTCCTGCCCTACGCCCGTGCAGTGTTGGAGCAGGTCGACCTCGCCGAAGTCATCGCCGGCAAACTTGCCGCAGGTGCCGCCGGGCAGCTGGCGCTGGGTTACGTCAGTTCGATCGCCCTGTCGGATTTGTTCAGCCAGGCGATTCAAGCCTTCGCCCAACGCTTTCCCGATGTGCAATTGACGCTGGTGGAGTGCGCCTCCGGCAGCCTCGGCGCGCAGGTGGCTGATGGCCGCCTGGATATCGGCCTGAGTCGCTTGCTGCCCCAGGACGGGCAGACAGAGGTGCGGGCGTTGTCGTTGGGTGAAGAGCGGCTGGTGGCGGCGGTGTCCAGCGACAGCCCGCTGGCCAGCCAGCCCGAGGTCAGCCTGGCGCAGTTGAGTGCGTACCCACTGATTCTGTTCCCCGCCGATTACGGCTCGGGGCTTAACCAATCCATTGAGCAGCTTTACCGGCGTAATGGGTTGCCATTGCGTGCCGGGCCATCGGGGCGGCAAATCACATCGATCATTGCACTGGTGGCGGCGGGGCAAGGTGTGGCGCTGGTGCCGGCGTGCACCCAGAGTTTGATGAACAAGGGCGTGACCTATCGGCCGTTGGTGGATCTGGATGCGTATGCGCAGTTGCTTGTGCTTACGCGTACTGATGGGCGCAGCTTGATGGTCACGGCATTCCTGACTGTGATTGATGAGTTGTTGCAGGCTCGCCCGCAACTCTGAACATCCAGCCGAAAACCTCGCAATACCTCCGTCCGGCAGCGTTCCCGCGCCCTCATACACTGCATACATCGCCTGCCGAAACATCGGTCAACGACCGCTGGTAGGTAGAGTGTTGATAAATTATTTTCAGTGGTTATAGCCACCACCAACACACACCACAAGGAGGTGATGTGGACAGCCGATATTTGATAGGTCATATCGTCGCGGACGGCTGGTATCTGGTGCGAATCAGAGGCAGCCATCACCCTTTCAAACACCCGACCAAGCCGGGGCTGGTGACAATTCCCCATCCTAAAAAGGACCTTTTGGACAAGACCGCAAAGAGCATTTTGAAACAGGCTCTGCTCAGCTAACACGTCCGTGGAGGACAACAGACATGCTGTACCCAATCGCAATTTCAACCGGTGACGAGGACCACGCCTGGGGTGTGGAAGTCCCGGACATTCCCGGTTGCTTCTCCGCCGGAGAGGACCTGGACGACGCCATGGCCATGGCCCGCGAAGCGATCGAAGGCCATTTCGAGATCCTCGCAGAAGACGGTGCGCCCATTCCTGCTGCGCAGAAAGTCACGCTCCATGCAGCTAATCCGCAGTACGCCGGCTGCACCTGGGCGGTGGTGGACATTGATGTCACCAAGTACCTGGGCAAGGCGCAGAAACTCAACATCACGCTGCCTGGCTACCTGCTGAACCGTATTGATGAATATGTACTGCATCACCCGGAAGAAAAAAGCCGTTCGGGGTTTCTTGCCTCAGCAGCGCTGAAAGTGTTGCAACAGGATCGGTAACAGCACATAGACCCGCTACGGGTGCCTACTGGAACGTCTACTCACGGTGTGAATTCCACCGCAAGAAACGTAGTTCCCCCATGGACCGGCGCATTTACAGTAGCGCCATACACCCTCAAGGAGCCCGACCATGTCCTGTGAATACACCCTCATGCCCTCTCCCGTCGGCCAACTGACCCTCGTGGCCCGTGCCGGAAAACTCACCGCCATCCTCTGGGAAAAAGAGCGCCCCAACCGTGTTCGGCTCGGCGCCCTGCAAGAGGTCAACAACAGCCCGGTGTTGCAGGAAACCGAGCGGCAGTTGAAGGAGTACTTCGCCGGTACCCGCAACCGTTTCGAGCTGGAACTGGACTTTGCCGGCACCGAGTTCCAGAAGAAGGTCTGGCAGGCGCTGCTGACCATCCCGTTCGGAGAAACCCGCAGCTACAGCCAGATCGCCGCACAGATCGGCAACCCCAAGGCCGTACGTGCGGTCGGCGCGGCCAACGGGCGCAACCCGATTTCGATTGTCGCGCCGTGCCATCGGGTGATTGGTGCGTCAGGCGGGTTGACCGGGTTCGCCGGCGGGCTTGAGGCCAAGCAGTACCTGTTGGCGCTGGAGGATGGCGATGCAGCAAAAGTCGCCCTCTAATCACGCCTGAACAACAGGGCCGCGCACGAAAGCCTGGTACCCGAACAACCTTTCGAACCCCAACTTTCGATAAAGCGAGACACCCGCCGGCGTGGCCTCAAGAAAGCAGCGCCTGGCGCCCAAGGCCTGGGCGTGCACCAGTGCAGCGTGAATCAAGTGCGTGGCGTAGCCTTTACCGCGCGCCGCACTCTCAGTGCCGAGGTCGTTGAGCCTGGCCTCCCCCTCACACATCGACAACGTCAACGAACACACCACAACAGTGTTGACTGAGAGTGTGAAGTGGTAAAAGGCCTGATCGCTGTCCAGGGCCCGCTGATGCTGAGCCTGATAGTTGGCAATGCCACCCTCCGATAGCCCGAAGGCGTTGCCCACCGGCCCGGCCCAGTCTCCCAAGTGCCGGGTCAGGTTGATCTGCACGTGGCTGTCTGCCGGCAGTGGGGTAAACCTCGACAATTCAAGGACCATCGCCGTGGACCTTTCAAGCGCAACAAAACCTGAATCCGTCAGCACGGGCTGAAGGCCTTCGACCCTGTCGTCATGAATCGCCACACGTATGCCCATCGTGGTGCGACGGATCAAGTCCAGGGGCTCCAGCATGGCGTCGTCCTGCGCGACGCTGCTCACCCGGATAAATAACAGGTTCCATGGGACCTGATCTGCATCGATAAAATAGGCATTTACACCCGCGCTATAACGACGATGCAAAGGACAAACTGCCGCAAAAAAATGCGCTTCGGTCTGGTGATAGAGCGTGGCCAAGGTGCTGGCTGCAGTGGAGTGCATGGAAGCTCGTCCGGGCAAAAACCCAGTCTTCCCCTCGCCGCTTCAGCACACCGTAGGATCCCTCCGAAAAGCTCACCCAAAAAACGTACAACTTTGTTCAGCCGCCCAAATGTAAAAAGAAATTTCAGAGCGCGCCTGCGGTCAGTATTTTCATCACCCACCTTTAAAGGAAAACGGTCATGAAATTCTCCGCCATCTCACAGTCCCTGTCCCGCTGGGCAGGCAGTGCCCGCACGTTCTATGCGGCCGTGGGATTGATCATTCTGTGGAGTTTGAGTGGCCCGTACTTCCACTACAACGACACCTGGCAACTGATCATCAACACCTCGACCACCATCATCACTTTCCTGATGGTGTTCCTGATCCAGAACACACAGAACCGCGACAACGACATTTTGCATATCAAGATCGACGAACTGCTGCGCGCCACCAAGGATGCGCAAAATGCCGTGCTGAGCCTGGATGGCCTTGATCGCAAGCAGCTTGAGAAATTGCGCAAGGAATACAAGACCATGGGCGACAGCGAAACCATCACCGTCACCACGCTGACGACTGAAGGTGAACAGCCCAAAACCGACCTGAACCAGGCATAAAAAAACGGCGACTGGAGTGATCCAGTCGCCGTTTTTCATGGGGTACGCCAGGTGATCAACCGTCGCCTTGATGACCTTTCCCATAAGTCGAGGCCAGCGCGCGGGCTTTCTCCAGGCGCTCTTCCAACTTCGGCAGGGTCTCGTCCACCAGGGCCTTTATTTCCGGGATATCGGACTCGGCGCCTTCCTGCTTGAACAAGGCGATCGCGTCTTCATTGGCCTTGATCTGCTGGGCGGTATAGGCGGCGTCAAAAGAGTCGCCATCCTTGAGCTCAGGCATCAGCGATTCGGCCTTGTCGACGATCTTGTCCCGAGGGGCTACCGGCAGATCGAGCTTCTTGGCGATGGCGGCCAAGTGCTGATTGGCCAGGGTGCGTTCATTGATGACTTCGATGGTGTAGTCCTTGATCTCCTGGGACGAAGTCTTGGCGTGTGCCATGCGGCTGGTCTCGATATCGGCCATGCCCTTGGCCGAAGCCTGCTCAATGAAATCGGCAGGCGACTGGGCGAAAGCATTGCTGGCGCCGAGGCCCAGCAGCATCGCGAAACTGGCGGTGCGTAACCGGATAGCCATGCGGCTCATGATGGGTTCCTCCAGGTAATAAACAGGTGCAGGGAAACGAACCCCGCCCTGAATCTGAATTTTCAGGGCGGCAAAGGTTTAGAAAAAACTTGTTAGTGCGACGAACGGTCGTATGGCCTTACCGAGGTGCAGTCCTGACGAACGGGACACAACGATGCAACGGTGACAATGTAGTATGTTGTATTACACATCACTACATCGAGGCACTTATGTCGGTAATGTCATTACGCCTACCTGAAGACATCTCCGAAACACTCGCCAGTCTCGCCAAGGCCACCGGGCGCAGCAAATCGTTCCTCGCCGTCGACGCACTACGCGAATACCTGACGCGTGAAGCATGGCAAATCGAAGAAATCCAAAAGGCGTTGAAAGAAGCCGATGCGGGTGATTTTGCAACCGCCGCCGAAGTAGACGCAGTGGCAAACAAATGGCGTACCAATGCGCGTTGAGTGGCTAAAGACGGCACTCAAAAATCTTGATGACGAAGCGGCTTACATCGCCGAGGAAAACCCCAAAGCAGCTTATGAGTTTGTTCTGGCCGTCCGGACAGGGCTTGAGCACGTTGCGGAGTTTCCGGCAATGGGGCGAGAAGGACGCGTTCCTGGTACACGTGAATGGGTGATGCCGCGCTGGCCCTATCTCGTGCCCTATCGTATTCGCGAGGGACGGTTACAGGTTCTTCGAATATTTCACACACGGCGCCAACCACCGAACCATTGGTAACGCCGATCAACCCTGTACCACAACCTGCACCTGCCCATTCAACCACTGCAACGCCGGGTCCCCGCCCCGCCGCGAATGCCACGCCAGTACAAACGCAAACGATGGAATGTGAAACGGTGGTGGCACGGCCAACAGTTGCTCGTGATCAATGTTGAGCAGCCCGCGCGACGACACGGTAAGGATCAGGTCGGTGCCCTGGATCAACTGCGGCGCAACACCCCAGTGGGGCAAGCTGATAGCCACGTGCCGGCGTTCACGAATCGCCGTCAGCGCCCGTTCGATTTCCGGCGTGCCGCTGCCGCGCATTTCCAGCAATACGTGGGGCCGCGCCAGGTAAGTAGGCAGGTCGAGCACGCCGCTTTTCGGCAGGCTGTCACGATCCACCAGGCACACGTAATGCTCGTCAAATAGCGGCGTGCTGCGCAGTTCGGCCGGCATGTCGGGAAACACCCCGGCGGCCAGGTCGATATCACCATTGAGCACCCCATCGAGCATGCCTTCGCGACTGGCCTGGATAATCTGCAGATCAATCCCCGGCGCTTCCCGGCGCAAGGTACGGACCAGCCCCGGCAAAAAAATCGCCGCGCTGTAGTCCGACATGGCCACCCGAAAGGTGCGTTTGGCCGAGGCTGGATCAAAGCGATTGGGCGCCAGCAACGCCTGCACCTGGGCCAGCGCTTCCGCCAGCGGCATGGCCAGTTCCAGCGCGCGAGCGGTGGGCACCAACGCGCTGCCTTGGCGCACCAACAGCGGGTCCCCAAGCAAATCCCGCAACCGCGCCAGGGCGTGGCTCACCGCCGGCTGGCTCAAGTGCAGGCGCTCGGCGGCGCGGGTTACGTGCTGCTCGCTGAGCAAGGCGTCGAGGATCACCAGCAGGTTAAGGTCGATGCGTCGAAGATCATTCATCAGCTGCATGTTCTGCATAAGAACTTGGAATTTAAATTTGCGCGACGAATGACTTAGAGTCCAGCAAAACCTCTGGGAGATTGATCATGACAACGTTGCATTGGGTGGGTTTGTTGCTGTTGGCAGCGTTCGCCGGGGCGGTGGTGCCGTTTCAAAGTGCGATCAACGCCAACCTGGGGCGCGGCCTGGGCCATCCGTTATGGGCCACCCTCGCCTCGCTGCTGGTGA
Organism: Pseudomonas sp. 1912-s; assembly: GCF_029269205.1. Taxonomy (NCBI): domain Bacteria; kingdom Pseudomonadati; phylum Pseudomonadota; class Gammaproteobacteria; order Pseudomonadales; family Pseudomonadaceae; genus Pseudomonas; species Pseudomonas sp. 1912-s. The sequence continues at coordinate 248,525 of NZ_JARIXR010000008.1, forward strand.
GCATCATCGTGTTGCTGCCGGTGATCCTGGCCCTGCGCCTGCCGCTGCCCAACCTTGGGTTTATCACAAGGGCGCCGCTGTGGATGTGGAGCGGCGGTGCGTTCGGGGTGTGCTTTATTTCGCTGGCGTTGATCCTGATGCCCAAGCTCGGCGCTTCAGGGTTTATCGCCCTGGCGATGGCCGGGCAAATCGTCGCCTCGTTGATGCTCGACCACTTCGGCCTGTTCGGGCTGGTGGAGCGCCAATTGACCGCGCCCCGGTTGGTCGGGGCGTTGATGTTGATCGGTGGTGTGGCACTGATTCAATTCAGCACCACACCCACCCGGTCGCTGGTGACTGCGGGCTGATCAGCGCTTGTCGAGGGTGCGCAGCTTTTGCGGCAAGCCCCACAGCAACAGCGCCGCTGCCAGCAGCGCACACACGCCGATGACATACAGTGCCGGCGTAGTGCTGCCGGTCAGGTCCTTGATCCGGCCGACCATCACCGGGCTGACGATGCCGCCGAACTGGCCCAGGGTGTTGATCACCGCAATCCCGCCCGCCGCGCCCGCCCCGGCACCGGCCAACAACTTCGGCGGCAAGGTCCAGAAGGTCGGAATCGAGGCAATGATCCCGGCGCCCAGCAGGCTCAGGGCGACGATCAGGAAGGTGGTGTGGTCGGCAAAGATCCCCGCACAGAAGAACCCCACCGCCCCCAGCGCCACCAGGCCGCTGACAAACTTGCGGCGCTCGCCGGTGGCGTCGGACAAGCGCCCGATCACCACCATGCTGATCGCCCCGCAGACGTAGGGAATCGCCGTCAGCAGGCCGATCATCACCGGGCTCTGGGTGCCGGCGCTGCGGATCAGTTGTGGCGCCCAGAAGTTCAGGCCGTAGGACGCCACCTGGATCAGGAAGTAGATAAAGCCGAGCATCAGGAAGCCGGGGATACGCAGTGCCGCCAGCAGCGACCCGCCGCTCTTGTGGGGTTCATGCACGGCAATGCGGCTGGCCAGCAAGGTCTTCTCCGACGGGGTCAGCCAGTGGGCGTCCTCGATGCGGTCCTTGAGCAACTTGAGCACCAGGAACCCCAGGCCCACGCAAGGCAAACCGCCGAGCAAAAACAACCAGTGCCAGCCGCGCATTTGCAGCACGCCGTCGAGGTGTTCCAGCACCAGCCCGGAGAACGGCGCCCCCACCAGCCCGGCAAACGCCGACGCCAGGAACAGCATCGAGGTGATGCGCCCACGGTAGTGCTGCGGGAACCACAGCGTCAGGTAATACAACACGCCCGGCGCGAACCCCGCCTCCATCGCACCGATGATGAAACGCAGCCCGTAGAACTGCCATTCGGCCGTGACGAAGACCATGGCCGCCGTCGCCAGCCCCCACGACATCATGATGCGGGCAATCCAGCGGCGGGCGCCGACCTTGTACAGCATCATGTTGCTCGGCACTTCGAAGATCACATAGCCGACCACAAACAGCCCGGCGCCGAGGCCGTAGGCGGTGTCGCTCAGGCTCAGGTCGGTCTGCAGCTGGAACTTGGCGAAGCTGATGTTGATGCGGTCAAAAAAGGCGAACAGATAGCAGACCATGATCAGCGGCATCAGGCGCCAGGCGACCTTGCTGACCAGGGCTTTTTCGGCATCGTGTTCAGCGGCCGGGCGCACGCCGGCCTCCAACGTATTAAGGCTCATTGTTTCTCTCCAGCGGACTGCTCGCAGGCGTCCGATTGTTTTTGTTGTCTGGTTGCGGCTTACAGGGTGGCGATGTAGGCCGGTGGCGGATGCAGGTCGCAATTGCGCCCGGCCTTGGCCACCTGGCCCGGCAGTTCATGGCCGAGCAACGCCGGCAATTGCCGCGACATCTGCAGCAGGTGCGGCAGGTCGATGCTAGTGTGAATCCCGACTTCTTCGCACAGGTTGACCAGGTCTTCGGTGCAGATATTGCCCGACGCGCCGGGCGCAAACGGGCAGCCGCCGAGGCCGCCCAATGCCGCATCAAAACGTCGTGCCCCCGCCTCGTAGGCGGCCAGCACATTGCACAAGCCCAGGCCGCGGGTGTTGTGGAAATGCAGGGTCAAATCTCTGGCTGGAACCCGTTCCAGCACGCGCTTGACCAAGCGCTCCACCTGACGCGGATTGGCCATGCCCGTGGTGTCCGCCAGGCTGATGCCCTGGATGCCCAGTTCGCGATAGGCGTCGACCAATTGCAGCACGCGGTCTTCGTCGATCTTGCCTTCGAACGGGCAACCGAAGGTCGTGGCGATGCTGCCGTTGAGGCGCACCGGAAAGTCAGCAGCAAAACTCACAATGTCGCCAAACGCTGCCAACGACGCTTCGCAGCGCATGCGCATATTGGCCAGGTTGTGGGTCTGGCTGGCGGACATCACCAGGTTCAACTCATCGGCCCGGGACTCGATGGCACGCTGGGCGCCCTTGAGGTTGGGGATCAGCGCCACGTAGATAACCCCGGGACGGCGGGTAATGCCCTGGAACACCTGCTCGCCATCGCGCAACGCGGGAATGGCCTTGGGCGACACGAACGAGCCGGCTTCGATCCGGGAAAACCCGGCAAGGGACAGTTGATCGATCAGGGCGATCTTGTCGACGGTCTCGACCCAGGTCGGCTCGATTTGCAGGCCGTCCCGGGGCGAGACTTCCTGCACGATCAAGGCATCGGAATAGTTTTTCATTGCACCACTCCTGACGTTTTCAGGCGTTGAATGTCTGCGCCGGTCAAGCCCAGGTCGCCGAGGATCGAGTCGGTGTGCTGGCCCAGACTCGGGCCCTGCCAGTTCACCGCGCCAGGGGTTTCCGACAGCTTGGGCACAATGCCGGGCATCTTCACGGTCAGGCCGCCGGGCAGGTCGGCGCTGAGCAGCATGTCGCGGGCCTGGTAGTGCGGGTCGGTGACGATATCGGCCACTGAATAGATGCGCCCCGCCGGAACTTCGGCGGCTTCCAGGGCGCTGAGCACCTGATCGATGGGCAGGCTGCTGGTCCAGTGAGTGATGGCCGCGTCGAGCAGGCCGCTCTTGGCGGCGCGGCCGTCGTTGTGGGCAAACTCCGGCGCCTCGGCCAGGTCGGCGCGGCCGATGGTGAGCATCAGGCGCTTGTAGATCGGGTCGCTGTTACCGGCGATCACCACGTAGGCGCCGTCGGCGGTCAGGTAGGTGTTGGACGGCGCGATGCCCGGCAAGGCGCCGCCGCTGCGTTCGCGCACATGGCCGAGCATGTCGTATTCCGGCACCAGGCTTTCCATCAGGTTGAACACGCTTTCGGCCAGGGACACGTCGACGATCTGGCCATCGCCCTGGCCGGTCTTGACCCGCAGCAGCGACATCAGCGCGCCGATCACCCCGTGCAGCGACGCCAGGGAATCACCGAGGCTCACGCCGACCCGCGCCGGTGGCGAATCCGGGTTGCCGGTGGTGTAGCGAATCCCGCCCATCGCCTCGCCGATGGCACCAAAGCCCGGGCGGTCGCGGTAAGGGCCGGTCTGGCCGTAGCCGGAGATGCGCACCAGGGTCAGCTTGGGGTTGAGGGCGTGCAACACGTCCCAGTCCAGGCCGAGTTTTTCCAGGCCACCGGGGCGCAGGTTTTCGATCAGCACGTCGGCGTCGCCCAGCAGTTGCTTGACCAGGTCCAGGCCTTCTGCGGACTTGAGGTCCAGGGCCAGGGACTTCTTGTTGCGCGATTGCAGGTACCACCACAGCGACGTGCCTTCGTGCAGCTTTCGCCATTTGCGAAGCGGATCGCCCTGGCCCATGGCTTCGATCTTGATCACCTCGGCGCCAAACTCGGCCATCAGGCGGGCGGCGAAGGGCGCGGCAATCAGGGTGCCGATCTCGATCACCTTGATACCGCTCAGGGGAGCCGTCATGGGGTGTACCTCTTGTTCTTGGAATGTGGGGCCAAGGCTAGAGGACACGGGCAGCAGAAATCCAACCGTCAGTTGGCAACGAGCGTTCGCGAAATGCGAAGGCTCGGGGATTTTGGGCGCTCTTTAAATCGCTATCGCGGGCAAGCCCGGCTCCCACAGGGGATCGATTTTTCCCCAAACATCTCGGTCAACTGTGGGAGCAGGGCTTGCCCGCGATGAGGCCTGCAGCGTTTCGCTCAGCCCTGCTCCCGACGCAAATAATCGAACAGCAACCGACTTACCGGCGACAACTGCGCCTCATCACGCACCACCAGAATCAGGCTGCGGTCCGACCACGCATCAGTCAGCGGCACCGCATGCAACCCCAACGCCCGACCAAACAGCTCGTAAGCCTTTTGCGGCAGGATACCAATGCCCATGTTGGCCTGGACCATCCGGCACATCGCGTCAAAGCCCGGCACGTGGATCCGCAGGCGCAGCACCTTGCCCGCCTCCCGCGCGGCTGCGTGGGTACGCATGTTGATCGAACTGGCGGAATGCAGGCCCACGTAGTCGCTGTCCAGGGTCTCGACGAAACCCACTGCCTTGCGCGCCGCCAACGGGTGATCCGCCGGCATCAGCACCACCAGTTTGTCCCGCCGATAGGTCACGCCCGGCAGGCCTTTGGTATCGGTGTCGCTGGAACAGATGCCCAAGTCCGCGACACCGTCGAGCACGCCCTGCACCACGCCATTGCTGGGCCGCTCTTCCAGGTCGGCTTTCACCTGTGGGTGCAGCGCGGAAAAGTCGCGCAAGTCTTCAGGCAGGAACTGAATGATCGCCGAGAGATTCGCCAGCATCCGCACATAACCACGCACGCCATGGCTGTGTTCGCCCAGCTCCAGGCCCATCTTCTCGACGTTGAACAGCATCTGCCGCGCATGGTGCAGCAAGGTCTCGCCGGCAGCCGTCAGCTGCATGCCCTTGGCCTGGCGCACAAACAGGCTCACGCCCAGCACCTGTTCCAGCTCCATCAAGCGCTTGCTGGCCGCCGAGACGGCGATGGCTTCACGGGCGGCGGCGCGGGTCAGCGTGCCTTCTTCATGCACCGCCACAAACAGTTGCAGGGTGATCAGGTCCAGGCGGCGAACCAGGCTTTTGTGCAGCATCTAGGCGAGCTCGGTGGCCAGGCGATTGATGTCGGCCTGCTCCACCACCGGCAGAGGTGCGCCGTGACGGACAGCCGAGAGCATCGCCCGGCCGACGGTTTCCGTGCTCACCACCCAGGCCGGCCGCACATGGCGCAGCAACGACAACAGCGGGCCGGTGACAGTGTAGAGGGATTGGTAGAGCGGGGTTTTCGAACGCACACCGTGCAGCGGCTGAATCACCCCGGGACGGAACAGGTACACCGCCTTGAACGGCAGGCGCAGCAAGGCGTTCTCGGTCTTGCCCTTGATCCGCGCCCACATGGTTTTACCGGTTTCGCTGCTGTCGGTACCGGCGCCGGACACGTAGATAAAGGTCATCTGCGGGTTGAGCCGGGCCAGGGTGCTGGCAGCCACCAGGGTCAGGTCGTAGCTCAAGTGAGTGTACTTGGCCTCATCCATACCCACCGAGGACACGCCCAGGCAAAAGAAGCAGGCATCGAAGCCTTGCAGCAGATGCTCAAGGGGCTGGAAGTCGAACATGTCGGCATGCAGCACCTGGTGCAACTTGCCGTGTTCCTGGGTCAGCGCGGTCCGGCCGACGGCCACCACTTCCTGCACGTCACTGGCCAGCAGGCACTCGCGCAACACGCCCTGGCCGACCATGCCGGTGGCGCCGAATAATAGAACTCTCATAAGGTTGGTTCCTAAGCGACAAGCGGTTAGCTTCAGGCGGCTAGTTAGAGACAAACACACTAGCAGCTTGTAGCTTGCGGCTTGCAGCTTACTGCTCAACAGGATCTTTTGCCCCTTGAAAAGCACCACCACCCTCGCCATCGCCTGCAGCGCGGCCTTTCTGTCCCAGGTTGGCATCAGCAGTTACCTACCCGCCGTACCGGCGATTGCCCACGCATTGCCTGCCGCCGAAGACCAGGTGGCGCTGGCCCTGGCGGTGTATTTGATCGGCATGGCGCTGCCGATGCTGCTCTGGGGCAGCCTCGGTGAGCGGGTTGGCAGAAAGCCGGTGCTGCTGGCGGCGTTGGCGCTGTATGCCCTGGCCAGTGCGGCGATTCCGTCCGCCTACAACCTCGAATCCTTTCTTGGCCTGCGGCTGGTTCAAGGCCTCGGCGCGGGCGGTGTATCGGTGATGGCGCGGGTGCTGGTTCGCGACAGTTTCAGCGGTGCGCTGTTGGCCAAGGGGCTGTCGTGGCTGGGCATGACATTCGTGATCGCGTTGGGCATCGGGCAGTTTGTGGGCTCGCTGTTGCAGGTGGCATTTGGCTGGGAAGCGGTCTTTTATGGGCTGGCGATGGCGGCTGCCGGCTTGATGATTGCGCTGCAACGGGTGGTGTTTCCGACACTGGAAAAAGCCGCCGGGCACGTCTCGGCCTGGCGCATCTACGGCACGATCCTGCGCCATCCGGCGTTTCTGCGTCCTGCATTGGCGGGCGGTTTGGGTTACGGGGTGATCATCGCCTTCAACACCTGCGCCCCCTTGATCTTGCAGGGCCATTTCCAGTGGAGCGCGGCGCAATATGGCTGGCTCGGCTGGCCGATCAGCGGGGCGTATCTGGCGGGGGCGTTGATGGTCAATCGCCTGGTCGCCCGCACCGGGCGCCTGTCGATGATGAGTTGGGGCGTGGCGTTGGTGATGTGCGGCAGCGCAACGATGTTGCTGGGCAGCCTGTTTGCCAATGGCCTGGCGATTCTATTGTGGTTGCCTTACTGCCTGGCGGTGTTCGGGCAGTCGATGAGTTATCCCATCAGCCTGTCGCTGGCCAATGATGAGTCGCCGGTGAGCGGCTCCTACGCCATGGCCTTGAGCGGCTTTATGCATCAGTTGATGGCCGCGGTGATCGGTGGTGTGGCCAGCCTGCTGGCGAGTCAGCAGGCCTGGCCGTTGACGGTGTTGTGCGGGGTGCTGGCGGGCGGCGCACTGCTGAGCGTCGCCCTGATCAGAGCGATCAAAACGCGCTGCGAAAGATCTCCTCAATCTGACGCTGATCCGCCCGCCGTGGATTGGTCAGGCCGCAGGCATCCTTCAGTGCGTTGCTCGCCAGCAGCGGGATGTCCTGCAACTTGGCGCCCAACTCCCGCAGCCCGGCAGGAATTTCCACATCCTGGGACAGGCTGCGAATCGCCGCGATGGCCGCCTGGGCGCCCTCTTCCGCCGACGTACCCTTGATGTCGGCACCCAACGCGCGGGCCACATGGCTGAGGCGTTCGGCGCTGACGCTGGCGTTGAAGCTTTGCACGTGGGGCAACAGCACCGCATTGCACACGCCGTGTGGCAAGTCATACAGGCCGCCCAACTGGTGAGCCATGGCGTGCACGAACCCCAGGGACGCATTGTTGAAGGCCATGCCGGCGAGGAACTGCGCGTAGGCCATATTCTCCCGGGCGGCCATGTCTTTACCGTCGCGCACTGCAATGCGCAGGTTGGCACTGATCAGCTCGATGGCCTTGATCGCGCACGCATCGGTGATCGGGTTGGCGGCCGTGGAGACGTAGGCTTCGATCGCATGGGTGAGCGCGTCCATGCCAGTGGCGGCGGTCAGGCCCTTGGGCATGCCGACCATCAGCGCCGGGTCGTTGACCGACAGCAGCGGCGTGACATTGCGGTCGACGATGGCCATTTTCACGTGGCGGGTTTCGTCGGTGATGATGCAGAAGCGGGTCATTTCGCTGGCGGTGCCGGCGGTGGTGTTGATGGCCACCAGCGGCAGTTGCGGCTTGGCCGACTGGTCGACGCCTTCGTAATCCCCAATGTGCCCACCGTTGGTCGCACACAGGGCAATGCCCTTGGCGCAGTCATGGGGCGAACCGCCACCCAGGGACACCACGAAATCACAGGCGCTCTGTTTCAGCAGGGCCAGGCCTTTTTCAACGTTCTCGACATTCGGGTTGGGCTTGGCGCCGTCATAGATCACCGAGTCGATGTCCTGCATCGCGAGTTTTTCGGCGATCATGCTGGCAACACCTGCCTTGGCCATCCCGGCGTCGGTAACGATCAGCGCCTTGCGGAAACCGTAGTTGCGAATGGCGGTCATGGCTTCGTCGAGGCAGTCGATGCCCATGATGTTGACGGCGGGAATGAAGAAGGTGCTGCTCATGGTGGCTAATCCTTTAAAGTCGTTATGCCTACAGCATCGACCTCGATTGCCTGCGGCATCTTGACCAGGATCAACGCCCGCTCGTGATAAAGTCACCGCCCAGCCGATTTTGAGTAGACCCGCCGCAATGAAGGATTCCCAGGATTTTGATGCCCACCTAGAAGACTGGAACGCCTTGCGCAGCAGTACCGCCTTCAGCGGGATCCTGATCGGCAACGGCGCCAGCCGCGCAGTGTGGGAAGACTTTGCCTACGACTCACTGTTCGAAAACGCCCGCACCGTGGAAGAAAAACCCCTGAGCCAGTCTGAACTCAGCGTGTTTGACGCGATGCAGACCCGCAGCTTCGAACAGGTGCTGGGGGCGCTGAAGACCACCAGCCGGGTCAACAAGGCCCTGGCGGTCAGCTCGGCGGCGCCGCGTAATCGGTACTACGCGATCAAGGAAGCGCTGATCAACACGATCCACAGCGTGCACATCCCGTGGCGCCTGGTGAAGCCTTCGACGCTGGCGACGATTCATCAGGAATTGGCGAGTTACCCGACGGTGTTTACCAGCAATTACGACTTGCTCAACTACTGGGCGATCCTGCAGGCGCCGGGCATCGATGATCTGTTTCGCAGTGCCGATGCGAGCTTTGACCTGCGCAATACCGTGACCGACACCACACGCGTTCTGTACCTGCACGGCGGCCTGCATCTGGTGCGTAACCTTGACGGTACGGCGCGTAAATTGCCGACCACTGACAGCACGTTGCTCAGCAGTTTTGCGATCAACAATACGATCAAGACGCTGGATGATGTGCCGTTGTTTGTCAGTGAGGGGAAGGTTGAGGAGAAGCTGAAGACGATTCGCAGTTCTGACTATTTGTCGTTCTGTTATGAGCAGTTGTTGAGCCATGAGGGTGGGCTTTGCATTTTCGGGCATCACCTCGGCGCGCAGGATGTGCATCTTGTGCAGGCGATTCGGCAGGCGAACGTCAGCACTTTGGCGATTTCGGTGTTTGGTCGTAGTGCGGGGTTTATCCAGCAGCAGAAGCGGCGTTTTGCGGAGCTGTTTGAGGGGATGGATGTGGAGTTGCGGTTTTTTGATGCGCGTAGTCATGCGCTTGGCACGCCGGGGCTTTCGGTGCCGGTGGAGCGGTGATGGGGGGTGGGGGTTGTGTACATATCCGTTATTTAGGTAACGGCTACTTAGGGTTTCGCTCTTACAGCGACTCACTTTGGAAAAGCCCCAAAGTAAGCAAAGGGCTCTGCCCCGCCTGTCGGCACCTCGCTAAGGCTCGGTGTGCCCTCACTCCGGCATTGCTCCGCGGGCCGCCGCGACGGGGCGTCCCTGCCCCGTCGCGGCTAAACCGGCGTCCTGCCGGTTTACCCGCTCCTCAATCCCTGCGTTCGGCCTCGGGCTTATTGGGGCAGTCAGAGCCAGATCAAGATCAAAATCTACAGCACAGCGGCCTACAGGCCGGCTTGAGTGGTAGAAGCCA